>JAZUGM010000391.1:0-4728 GCA_045641205.1 Thermoguttaceae bacterium | reverse complement strand
CGCCAATATGACGCAAGACCCAAGCGACGGACGCCGCCGCGTCTTCGATAAAGAGCGGAAACTCGACTTTCGGAGATAGGCGATATCCGACGGCGACTATCGCAAGACGCCCTTCTTGAAAGGACGGTAGGCGTCGGAACGCGGACGGAAAATGCTTGCCGCCGCCCGTCAAACCGCCGCCGTGGAACCAAACGAGCGTCGCGAAGGGCGCCTTTGCGTTTTTCGGATAGATAATATCCAACTTGCATTGCGACTTTTGATAGTCGTCGGCGTTTGCAAGTTGTTCCTCCGAATAGTAGGAAACGCCGTCGACGCGCGCGTATTCGACTTGCGCGAAAGATTGGGACGACGCGAGGCAAAGCGTCAATATAGAAAGCGCGACGATTCCGACGCGCGAAAATTTGGAATTTTGCATCGATCGATTCCTTACGGGGTTCGTTATGATCATTGGCGCGGCGGACGATCGCAAATCGACGCGAAACGGTTCGTTGCGTAGCGATCAAATCCGCGTTTTATCGACGCGACGTTTTATTTGAAAGCGTCGCGTCCTGATGCGTATCGCGCGGAATTATCAATATTTTTGAAGCAGTTCCAACGTCTTGCGATCCAATTTCAGCCCGCGCCAGTCTTCGTAGTCGACGTCGGCGCGACCGCTGTCGGCGACGCCGAAAGAGCCTCGGAAATTCCACATCGCCCAGCCCCAACCGGCTTCTTTCCAATTTTTGAGCATGTCTTCAAACCAACGTCGCGCGACGTCGATCGGAGTTTGGTTGTGCGCGCCAAATTCGCCGACCATTACGTTAATGCCCGACTTTTCCGCCTCCAGCCACGGCTTCATACAGTTTTCTTTCAGCCACGCGCGGTCTTTCATTATTCCGATAAGACGCGCGCCGTCGTCGTCTTGGACGTATTGAACGACCGTTTGTTTTTTCGCGCTCCAGTCCTCGGAGCCCGACGCGACGATTTCTTTGTTCGACCCGACGGAAAGTCCAATTTCCGAGAGGGACGCCCAGTCGCCGTCGACCGTCTGAATCGTGATTTTCCGAGCGCCGTCGGGAATTTTTACTTCCAAATCGAGGTCGTAAACGTTCTGATAGATATTGTATTGTTTACTGAATATCGACTCTTTCCACTCGCCTTTTCCAGCGCCGGGAACGAATTTGCGTCGAAACGCCTCTTTGTCGTCGATATTGACGACGATTTCCGCCCGATTAGAGACGACGTTCAAGCGGAAACGTAAGGTCGTCCCTGCGGGAATTTCACCTTCGATAAGGAACGGCTTGCGCGCCTCGGCGGCGACGCCCGATTTATCCGGCGCGGGCAGTAGACCGTTAAAGGAAACCGACGGCCAACTCGGATAGGGGAAGTTTTTACTGTTGACCCAGCTTGCACCGTAGTGCGAGATTTCCATAGGCGCGTAGCCGCGCGTCGACTGCCATACGCCGAATTTTTTGAGACTCGGACAAGGCTTCGTGCCCCAATCGAGCCCGTCGCAAAATATCAGGCGCTCGGGCGATTCTTCGCGAATCGCCTCAATCAACGTCGAAACGACTTTGTAATATTCGTTTTCCGAACAGTCCGCCGGCTCGTTGAAAAGATTGAAACTCAGGCATTCGCTAGGAACGTCCTTATAACGTCGCGCAAACGTTTGCCAATGGAGCCGACAAACGTCGAGCGTTTCGGAGTCGCGCCAAACGAGCGGAGATTCGGGCGGATTGGCGACCGTATAACCAGGCGCGCGGTGAAAATTTAAATGAACGTGGATCCCGTAACGACGCCCGAGTTCGATCGCTTGGTCGATTTCTTTCAGCGTCTTTTCGTTGAATTTGCGTCGGTCGTTTCCTACGATCCAAGCGCGGTAGTCCATTGGCAAGCGAACGAAGTTAAAGCCTAAGTCGCTAATATTTTTGAAATCGTCTTCGCGAAAAGGACTATTCGAACCGTTGAATTTTTCAAGCAGATTGAATCCGCGCCAACGAGGAAGTTTTTTCGTCGATTCCGACGAAAAGGACAAAGAGGGAAGGGAGGAATCGACAAAAGAAAAAGCGGTCGCGCCAAGTCCAAACTTGACAAAATTTCGCCGCGTAATAAATCGATCTTTCATTGAACGCGCCTCTGCGGATAAATGCGAATATTTGTAAAACAATTTATATAACGAGTTAGCTCTAAACGTGAATCTCGGCTTAACGAATCTGAACGCGTCGTTTTTTCGCCGATTTTCGAGTTTCTAAGATTATAGCGAGGTCGAGTCGACTCGTCAACTTTTTTGTAAAGTCGACAAAAAAAGGAAGAAATCAAGAAATTTTGAAAAAAATGAAATTAATTATTGCAATTTGCGCCTACAGTCGTTACAATCTAAGTAAGTTTGTCGATTTTGTGGACAAACTTTTGCGCAAATTGAAAGAAACGCTTTCGACTTGCGCGAAATTGGAGAAGTATTTCGTCAAATTTGCGTTTGACTTTAATTTATTCCCGCTTTATAGCGACTTATAAGAGGTGATGTTAATGGGTATTTCTCGCCGTTCTTTTTTGAAATCGTCCGGAATTGCCGCGACGGTTGCCGCCGTTCCTTCCTTCGTATCGACGCCGCGCGTTCACGCCGGTGAAGACAACACGATCAAGATCGCTTGGATCGGGTGCGGCGGTCGCGGAAGCGGGGCTATTCGCCAAGCGTTGAACGCCGACAAAAACACGAAGTTATACGCCGTCGCCGACGCGTTCAAACATCGCGCCTTCAACGCCGTCGAAAGCGTTAAAGAAACGCACGGCGAAGACCGCGTCGACTGCCCGGCGGAACGTACTTTCTACGATCTGGACGGCTTCAAATCCGCGATCGACTGCCTCGGCGACGGCGACGTCGTTGTCTTGACGACTCCGCAAGGCTTCCGTCCGATCACGTTTGAATACGCCGCGAATGCGAAGGCGAAAATCAACATTTTCGCCGAAAAGCCGCTTGGCGTCGATATTCCCGGTCTGAAACGTCTTCAAGCCGCGAATGAAGTCGCGAAAAAGAAGGGTATTCAAGTCGGCGTCGGTCTTAACAACCGCCACTACCTCCGCACCGAAGAAACCGTCAATGCGATTCGCGACGGCAAATTGGGCGACGTCCTCACGACTTGGGTCTATCGTTTGCAAGGTCCTCATATGCTGAACCTGCACGAAGGTTACAGCGACCTCCAAAACGAAATCAGCAACATCTTCTGCTTCGACTGGACGAGCGGCGGATTTATTGTCGACGCGCTCATTCACAACATCGATATTTGTTGCTGGAGTATGAACGATTACCCGATCGCGGCGTTTGGTTCCGGCGGTCGTATCGTCGATCCGCACGACAAGGGTATGCGTCGTATGCAAGACCAGTTGATCGATTGCGGCGCGATCGAATATATCTTCAAAGACGGACGCAGAATGAATCTGCACACGCGCACGATTCCGAATTGCTGGGGTATGTTCCAAGCGAACGTCCAAGGAACCAAAGGTTGCGCGCAAGTCGGCGAAGGCGTCGGCGATCCCGCCATCTATGAAGGTTGCAATATGCGCGACGTCAATACGCGCAAAGTTCTTTGGAAACCGTCTTCTCCGAGCAACGATTCTTATCAAACGGAACACGACTTGCTCTTCAAGGCGATCCGCAACAACGAGCCTTGGAACGAAGTTCAATATGCTATCGACGCCACGAAGACTGCGATTCTTGGTCGTTTCGCGCTTGAAACCGGCGAATACGTTTCGATGGAAGACGTCTGGAATTCGAAGAAGGAGCTTGTCCCCGGTATCGACGACCTGCGTCTTGATAGCAAGTCTCCCGCCGAACGCGACGAAAACGGCAATTACTGGATCGGAACGCCTGGCGTTACGAAATTGAGTTGAGTCGCGTTGAGTTGAGTTGAGTCACGTTGAGTTGAGCCGTATTGGGCTGAACCGCAGATTAGCGCGCCTCTTTGGGGCGCGGCGTTTTGAAGCATAGCGCTAAAGTCGCGAGAAGGCGATCGGGTCTTCTTGCGGCTTTTGTCGTATTTAGCGGCGCGGTCGGTTGTAGATTTCTTCGTAAATATCGTAACGCGACGCGCCTTAGCAAGGAAACAAACTTCAATGAACGAACGTCAAAAATCGGAACCTGCGCTCGAACTTTACGATTCGGAACGCGATTCCCTCTCCGCGCGTTATGAACTCGAGGCTATCGTCGACGTATTAAAGACGCGCTTTCCCAATTATTCCGACGAGGCGCGTTCGTTGGCGTTTCTTTCGCCCGCGTTGGATTTTGAAACCTTGCGTTACGTCCTTAAATTAGCCTCTAGCGCGACGTCGTTTCAGAAATTTTGCGCCAAATTAGACGCGTTGCAGGCGTCGCGCGCTTCGCAAGTCAAGGCGCTCGACGAAGAACAGAGTCGCGAACTGGTTACGGCGCAAATCTTCAATAATTTTATCGTCGCTATTTTGGAGAAACGACGAAAAATCGGCGCGTCCTTTTTGAGGCGTTACGTCGGCGAAATATCGCCCAAAGTCGCGCAGGAACTCGATTTTGACGCCTATGAAACGGCGCCGACCGTTCATATTTTCGGAACGCAAGTCGCGCGACTTTGCGACCTTGTCTTTACGATTCCGTTCAAAGACCGTTCGAAGGGCGCGCAAGCGGTCGCCGTGCCGTTGGAACACAAATCGACGCAAACGCGAAACGTCGTCGTGCAACTATTGACGTCGTTAATACTGGTTTTACAATATATTCTGCGT
>JAZUGM010000390.1:0-7844 GCA_045641205.1 Thermoguttaceae bacterium | reverse complement strand
TTGATAACGGACGGTTTTTCGGCGGCGCCGATCCGCCCGTCGTTGACGGGCGGCTTATCGCGCGACGGCTAAAGCCGTCGGTTCGAACGCAAACCTTGATCGGCATATTGCGTGAACGATTACGTCGATTTTAAAATGGCGGCGAAGCCGCCCCCCGGGGTCGTAAGACGCGCGCGCGACAAGCCGCCGGTTATATACCGGCGGAAAAACGTTGCGTCGCTACGGTTCTAAGCGTCGACAAAATTTTACGACGAACAAAACGCCGCCGGTCTTGAAAATCAACGCGCCGCTCGCTTCAAACGTTCCCGCTCGTATGTAACGAGCGGCTGGCGCGCCCGCCTAACGGCGGGGGTTCGCTCGCGTTTATGGGTTGAATTCTTGGAAAGTCTCCGAATGCAATTCGGCGGTTGAGTTTGGACAAGATAAAGCCGTGATATTTGTCGATTCGCTCGTCTAAGACGGACGGCTTATCGTGCAATGACCAGCGTTGTCGGTTCGAACTAGCGTTTTTTACTGCGGGCGTTTTGCTTCAAATGGCTGAAATATTACGATTTATCTTACCAAGCTGGCGGCGATCAGAGAATCGGAAAAACCAATCGGTGCGGAAGAGGTCGAACCAGAGTTGCAGGAATATTACGCGGAACGCCTTAAGAGACTAGAAGAAGCGAGCAAGGAGATTCCCAAAGAGACGACGCAGGCGGAAACTTCAGGTCTTACCGTAACCGTCGCTTCGGGAACCGGCGCCAACGAGACGCTTGATATTTCAGTAGCCGAATAAAGAAGACGCTAAACGTTGTTAGTTCGACGACGCCCTTGAAACGTTCTCAACGTTTTCAGGGGCGTTTTTTTATCGTTGATTTATAATTCCGCAAAATTTTGCAGAATCTTTAATCCGACGTCTTGGCTTTTTTCCGGGTGAAACTGCGTCCCAAAGACGTTTCCACGCGCGATCGACGAACAGAAGTCGACGTTGTCATACGAAGTCGTCGTCGCGATAATCGATTCGTCGTCGGTCGCGACGTAGTACGAATGGACGAAATAGACGTAATCGGTCGGCTTGATTCCTTTATAGATAGAAACGTCTTTTTTAAATTGCAGATCGTTCCAACCCATATGCGGGACGACGTATTCTTTCGATTCTGGGAAACGCAAGACGCGTCCCTTAAAGATTCCGAGTCCCTTTGTTCCGCCGTTCTCCTCGCTTTCTTCAAAGAGCGCTTGGAAGCCTAAGCAAATACCCAAAAACGGCTTGTTCGATTCGATCGTCTGAAAGATGGCGTCGACCATTTTTGCGCGTTGTAATTCGCGTATGGCGTCGGCGATCGCGCCTACGCCCGGCAAAACGACTTTCGACGCGCTTTGAACCGTCACGACGTCCGACGTGATCGTGGCTTCGACCCCAAGTCGCTCAAACGCCTTCTGAACGCTCCGAAGATTCCCCATGCCATAATCGATAATCGCGATCATAACGCCTCCCTTAATAGTCTTTCAAGATAAAAAAGGCGTTTTGCGCGCGCCGCATATTCGCGCTAAACGCAAAACGCCGATCTATGCCGAGTCGTTCGAATTTGCCTCGGAATTATTCCAACGGCTTAAAAACGAAACCGGTGATCAATTTCGGATAGAAGTACGTACTCTTGGCAGGCATTCGTTCGCGCACCATACTGCAGTCTTGAATCTGTTGAACGGTGGCGGGCATAACAAGCGCGGCGAGCGGGAAGTTTTCATTCGGATTCTTCAACTTGAGCGCGACTTCGTCGACGTCGTGAACGTATTCGGGCTTTTCGTGTCCTTTGAGTCCAAGAAGCGTGTCGATCACAAGACTGTGCAACATAGCGACGCCGAGCGACTGCCATTCGGGCTGATGTTCCGCCGCGACTTCCGCCATTTTTTCTTTGCCGGAATCGGTGATTTGGATCAGACTCCACTTGCCGTCTTTGGCGGTGTAGAGCGCCATCGCGCCTTGGTCGTTGAGCGTTTCGATCAAGCCCCAAGCTTTATGCGCGTTGTGGATTCCTTCGCCGACGGTCGAAATTCGGAAATAGGCGCCGAGCTTTTCAAACAAGTCTTCTTGCGAGAAAGCGGGCACGTTGCGGAAGAGTCGGTGCGTCGGAAGGACGATCAGACCGGGGTCTTCCATTGCGACGCAGACCATCAAGACGTGATTTGCCGGGTGATCCGACGTCAACAAGCCTTGCTCGCGAATCTGCTTGCGGTAATTGCAGGCGGTTTCGTAACGGTGATGACCGTCGGCGATGAAGATCGGTTTCGGTCCCATCAACGCCACGACTTTCGAAACGACGTCTTGATCGTCGACGATCCACATACGATTGAGAACGCCGTCTTTATCCGTCGCTTCCAGAGGCGTAACGCCAAGAACCGCCTGTTCGAGAATGTTTTGAACTTCGTTGTTCGCGTCGGGATAGAGCCCGAAAATTTGACTGAAGTTTGTCTTACAGGTCGTCGTCAACATCAGACGATCCGCCTTCGGACCGCTCATCGTCAATTCGTGCGGGAAGACCATTCCTTCGCCGAAGGGGACGGCTTCGCAACCGCACATAAAGCCCTTACGGACGTATTCCTTGCCCTTGACGGTGAAGATTTGATGATAGACGTACAACGACGGTTTCGATTCCTTGACAAGGACGCCCGACTCTTTCCATTCTTTGAGCGTTCGCGCGCTTCGCGTGTAGCGGTTGTTTTGCTCGTCGTCGGTCGGGAGCATTTTATCGAGAATCAAACGCACGACGTTGTTCGGGTGCTTCGCGTAAAGGGCGTCCTGTTGTTCGGGACTGATAACGTCGTAAGGGGGCGCGACGACGTCGCTCAAAGAGCCGATCTGCGCAAGGTTGTAACGCAAGCCTTGGAAGGGTTGAATATTGGGCACGTTGGACTCCTTAGGTTTAGTCGCGTCGACTCGTCTTGTCGAGCGGCTTCTTGGCATACGATTTTTACGAAACCAAGACGCGATTTATGCGTCGCGTCTCGTAACGAACAGAACGATTAATAACGGTAAAATTCCGGCTTGAAAGGACCTTCGACGGGGACTCCGAGATAATCGGCTTGTTTTTGCGTCAAGGTCGACAATTTCACGCCGAGTTTTTCCAAATGCAGACGGGCGACTTCTTCGTCTAACTTTTTCGGTAGCAAATGAACGCCAAGCGGATATTTTTCATTTTCCGTCCATAAGGCGATTTGCGCCAGAACTTGGTTCGTGAAGGAATTTGACATCACGAAGGAAGGATGCCCCGTCGCGCAACCGAGGTTGACAAGACGACCTTCCGCTAAGAGCAGAATCGAATTGCCGTTCGGGAAGGTATATCGATCGACGAGCGGTTTGATTTGCGTTTTTTTGATTCCGGGATAGGCTCCAAGTCCGGCGACGTCGATTTCGCAGTCGAAGTGTCCGATATTGCAGACGATCGCGTCGTTCGGCATACGGGACATTTGTTCGGCGGAGATAATGTCGCAACAGCCCGTCGTCGTTACAAAGATCGAACCGCGCGCGCAGGCGTCGTCCATCGTCGTAACTTCGTAGCCTTCCATCGCCGCTTGCAACGCGCAAATCGGATCGATTTCCGTAATCAGGACGCGCGCGCCGTAAGAACGCAACGATTGAGCGCAACCCTTGCCGACGTCGCCGTAGCCCGCGACGACCGCCGTCTTGCCCGCAAGCATAATATCGGTGGCGCGTTTAATACCGTCGACAAGCGATTCGCGACAGCCGTAAAGATTGTCGAATTTACTCTTCGTAACGCTGTCGTTGACGTTGATCGCCGGGATTTTCAACTCGCCGCGCGCGAACATTTGATAGAGACGATGAACGCCCGTCGTCGTTTCTTCGGAAATACCTTTGACGCCGCCGATAATGTCGGCGTGTTCGGGCTTATGAATGCAGATCGTGAGGTCGCCTCCGTCGTCGACGATCATATTAAGCGGTCGTCCGTCCGGGAAATAGAGCGTTTGTTCAATGCACCAGTCGTATTCTTCGTCGGTTTCGCCTTTCCACGCGTAGACGGGCACGCCGGTCGCGGCGATCGCGGCGGCGGCGTGGTCTTGGGTCGAAAACTTATTGCAACTTGCCCAAGTAACCTCGGCGCCAAGTTCGCGCAACGTTTCGATCAAAACCGCCGTTTGGATCGTCATATGCAAACTTCCGGCGACGCGCGCTCCTTTCAACGGCTTAATAGCTCCGTACTTACGACGCAACGCCATCAAACCGGGCATTTCGTTTTCCGCCAACATAATTTCTTTGCGTCCCCAGTCGGCAAGGCTCATATCGGCGACTTTATAAGGCAGTTTTTCGCTCATTTAACGACTCTTTATTTTTGTATGCGTCCGCGCGTCTCGCGCGCGTCTGGTAAATTTAACCGTTTAATTATATCGCTCGAATCGGACGCGACAACAGGGGCGCCTTATTTCCACTAAAAGGTAGAATCGTCGTTACAGACGTGCCCGGCTTCGCTACAGCGATGGTCGTGCCGTACTAAACGCACGTCGCTATGATACAGTTCGCGCACCAGCGCTCCGTCAAATTCCGACGTCGGGTGAACGCGCACTATACGATTGACGCAAACGACGCTGTCGACAAGTTTTGAAACGACGCCGAGATCGTGCGACGCCATCAGAATCGACGCCGTTTTATTCAAGTCGGCGAGTAACTCGTAAAATCGTTCGGCGTTGGCGGGATCGACGTTGTTCGTCGGCTCGTCTAAAACGAGCAAGTCGGGCTCGGAACACAAGGCGCGCGCGATGAGAACGCGTTGACGTTGACCGCCCGAAAGTTCTCCGAACGATTTTCGCGCAAGATCGGCGACTCCCATTTTCTCGAGTGCGTTTAACGCCTTGCTTTTGTCTTCGGAATTGAATCTGAAGAATAAATTTTTCCAGTTCCAAGGTTTGTTCGGCTTGTCGCCCCCCGCGCCGAAACGACCCGCAAGAACGACGTCCAAAACGTTGATTGGGAATTTATTGTCAACGCGCGCTTGTTGCGGCGCGTATCCGACTCGATAACGCGTTTTTTGAGGCGCGTCGCCAAAGAGCGAGACTTCGCCCGACTGCGGCTTAATTAGACCTAGAATCAATTTAATGAGCGTCGATTTGCCCCCTCCGTTTGGACCGACTAACGACGCGAATTCTCCTTGAGGAATCGTTAAATTAACGTTTTCAAGGGCGGGCTTGACGTCCGAACCGTAAGAATAACCAACGTTCTTAAGACGTATCATTTCGTCTCCATATCTGACGCCGGAGGAAACGCCGTCGTTTCTAACGCGACGACGCCCAATAATATTGGAAGAAACTTGTGAAATTTTAGGAAAGTTGACTGCAATGTTTCGTTTCTTCGGCGCGTCTAACGAAAGCGTCGTAATCGTCGCAAGCATAAGCAAATCGAGTGAGCGCCCTAATTTCATCACAGGACATACCGTCTAGCAGAGGCGCCGTTTCCGCCCCTGTTTTATTAAACTTTATTTCAAGATACTCGGTTAAACTGTACGACATTCCCTTGATTTCTCCCTTTTCCAGTCCTTCGTCCACTCCGTCTTGTCTGCCTCCTTCCCAAGCGCGATCCCAAATCGAGCCGCTTCTTTGACGTCCTCTAAGAAAGTACTGCCCGCCAATACCCGCTAAAAATCCTCTCATATTTTCCCTCAAATCTTTCACGCCGGGTTCTTCCGCCTCAAAAGTATCCAATTCTTTATCGTAAGCGGCGTTTGGAGACGCCAACGTCTTGAGCCAAAAGGCGAACTTACGACTCCCCGTTTTTTCAACGAGAGTTTCCACCGAGACGCGCGGATCGGGAACCCTGATTAATATGATCGTCAAATGATCGCTGTAAACGACGTCCGTATAAAGGGACTTCAGCCGGACTTTGTCGAAATATCGGTCTTTGTATTTTTCGTTGGAATTTTCTCCTTCAATTTCTTTGGTTACTTTTAACCAAACTTTGTCGTCAAGTAACATAACGCCGACGACGGGATTCAGTTGGTCGTAACTCTCTCCCGCCTTCAACTGACGAGAATACAGTCCGCAAACGTAGTCGAGAAAGCGTTCCGGCAAATTCTTTTCTTGATACGCTTGCATCTCAATATTGAAAATACGATCCGTTTCGTCGACGGCGACAATATCCAAAATTGCCGATTTTTGACGGTAAAAAAGCGGGTTGAGCGCGGGATCCTTGAGCGTCAAACTCTTGATTTGTCGCTCGCAGACGACTTCCAGAAGCGCGTTGAGCAAATCCTGAAGACTCGACGTCGATTCGGAACGACCAAAAATAAATTTGAAATAATAATTGTCGGTTAGCGCAAGTTCCGTCGCCAGTTGGTTCGTTCTAACGGCGCGAACCGACTCGTAATAGAGCGACAAGACGTTTTGTCGCGGTTTTTTGAATTTTTTTGGCGTTCGCTTCATTGGCGGCGTTTCCTAAGGCTCCGTTCGTTTTACGTTTCAACCCTGTAATTATTATAGCGTCGCGCGTGGTAAAAAACAACCGTCCTTTAGAAATTTTCACCTTGCGATATCCGCGCGACTTTTCAATTCCAAAAAAACGCGTCGCCTCGCAAGGAGACGACGCGCCTGTCGAACGGAACGCGGAAAGAAAATCTCAATCGATCGGGTATACGAAGGATTCGCCTCCGTTTGCCGTTCCCATCGCTTTGAGGAGTTTGGGCGTGATCGTTTTGGCAATGAAACGAACAGAACCGTCAAACATTGCGACGTGGGCGCCGCCCTTATGCGCACTCCATAAGCAGTCGTCTTTGGAAACGTCGAAGCCGTTTTCCAACGATTCAATATTAAACTCGTTCGTCGGATCCATCCAGCAAACCGCTTTTTTACGTTCGACGATGCAAATCGTATTCGACGTCCCGTCGACTACAAACGCCATACCAGGCAGACCTTTGGTCGACAGCGTTCCGTTTTCCGTTACGCTCGGGCGCTTATTGAAGGGCGTTTTTTCACCGACTATGAACGAATAACGCGTCGTTCCTTCGGGCGCGTCTTTGTCGTCGGGGCAACGATAAACGACGGGCGTCTTCGAATGAAACTGCGAATTCCACTCGCTGTCCCAAGGCTCGTTTAAACGGATTTTGTCGTAAAGCGCGGTCTCGTCGAGGAAGGGCAACAAATAAACGCGCCAGCTGTGCATCGGCTTACCGTCGCGGTCGACCGTGCCTACGGGCGGAAACGAATTATGAACGTCGTGATAATTCATAACCGCAAGCATAATTTGCTTCAGGTTGTTCGTGCATTGCATTCGACGAGCCGCGCCGCGCGCCGACGAAACGGAGGGAAGCAAAAGCACGACCGCCGGACCGGCAAACGCAAAGAAGGCTCCGTCGGTCGCGTCTCCGACTAATCGATTTCCTTCAACGCGCGGGAGAAACGCCTTGCGAATCGTCGCTTTTATTAGTTCGCGCGACAAATCGAACAAGCCGAAATTCTCCATAAGTTGCGACTTTTCCCGATCCCCGTTCTCGCGAATCGCCTTAACGACGAGGTCGGACGACGCGTCGATTAACGATTCGAGTTCTTTGCGGGCGTTGGTCGCCGATCCGGCGTCCGCAAACGTTACCGACGCGGAGGCGACCAATTCGTTAAGGTCGAGGGAAAGTTCCGCGCTTTCGAAGGATTCCTTGCAGACGTTCCAGAAGGGACGAATCGGAACGCCTCCCTTTTCGGCGGAGTCGAACGCTTCGTCGAGTTCCGCGCCGTTTTCCGTCAAAATCTTTTCCAACGGGAATTTTGCGACGTATGCGGCGACAGTCGCTTTCGCGCCGTCAAAATACCTTTGGATCGCGGGGTTGGCTTCGGTTTTGAAACCGTTTAACAGTTCGTCGAGTTCCTCT
>JAZUGM010000389.1:0-4862 GCA_045641205.1 Thermoguttaceae bacterium | reverse complement strand
AATCCCAAACCAAGAAAGGGAGCCGTTGAGCGGTCGCGCTGCTTCGTTTAGGTCGGGCGCCGTGATTGAAAAGCCGATCGGCTTTCCTTCAGATTCCGCAAGAAGGATCATCTTGGGGGAAGCGACCATTTTCAACGTCTTGGCGTATTCGGCGATCTCTGCTTTTGTGAGCGACACGCTTGCCCACCACCATTCGGAACGAACGTTGTCGTAGACTTCCATACACTCCTGAACGTCGCGATCAAAGTTCTTTATTGAAAATTGTCTGACGGTGAAATTATAGCGCTTCTGAAGCCGTTCGACGATCGGACGCCATTGTTCCGCAAAGATTGCCGACCTGTCAAAGTACCACGAGAATAAATCGCGGTTCTTTTCTAGTCCCCATGTTTCAAATAAGGTTTGATAATAACTTGGGTTATACGGCATCATAATTTTGGCGGGCGTGTCGAAACCGTCGACCAAGAGCGCGTATTCGTAATTAGTTGAAAACTCGACCGGACCGAAGACGGAATCTCTTTTTCTTTCCTCTTTCAAGACCTTCATTCCGACGTCGAAGAGCGCGTCGGCGACGCGTTGGTCGTTAATCGATTCGTAAAAACCGAACATTCCGACGTTGGAATTGTTTTCCTGATTGAAACGATCGTCGTCCGAAACAAGGATTCGCCCTAAAACTTCGTCGCCTTCGACGGCGATAAAAGCCTGCGCCCAACCGTGTTGAAAAAAAGGATTCTTTTTAGGGTCGAGCTTTTCACGAACGATAAAATCGAATTGCGGCGTCCAATTCGGATCGTTTCGATAGATTTTTTTAGGTAGCGCAATAAATCTATCGCGATCGTAAGTCGTTTGTACTGGTATTATGTTCATCGGTTGATTTCGCGGTTAAACAAGTGTTTTCTCGTACTGAAAAAAACGAAAGAGACGCCGTTACTCTATCTTTTTGTCATAGACTCGATAAGTCTTGTTGCAGATAGCTCCGCCTTTTTCCAAACTACCGCGAGAATACTGGTTCGATTCCAGAACCCAAGAGAATTCAGCTTCCTGCACGCCGCACTCGATAGCCTTGGGCACCAGCGCGTTGAGTAAGACAAGCCCTAGACCCGTCATTTGATATTCGGGCAAGACGTTCGTACTAATAATACGAATTCGTTTAATCGCTTCTTCGCGTTTACGTAACAACTTAATGAACCCAAAGGGGAAGAGTCGACCGTTGATTGCCTTAATTCTCGGATTATAGTCGGGCAAACAGAAAGTCGCGCCGACAGGTTTCCCGTCCATTTCCGCCACGATCGCCAGCTCGGGTATCATCAACAACTTTAGCGACGCGGCCATCGTTTTGATTTCTCGTTCCGAAAGGGGAACGAATCCCCACGTGTTCGTTAAGGAACGATTGTAAATATCCAAGAACATTTCGTAATCTTCGGTAAAGCGCTTCTTATTGAGCGGACGAATTTTGACGTCGAAACGTTCTTGAATCATTTCCGCAGTATGGAGGAAACGTTGACGAACTTTCGGCAACATATCGACCTTGCCCCAGAACGAATACATATCTTGCGATTTGACAAATCCGGCACGTTTGACCAACTGGACGTAATATTTCGGATTATACGTCATCATAAAGAACGGGGAAGAATCAAAACCGTCGATGAGAAGCCCCACCGTATGATTCATCGAAGGATTCATCGGTCCGCGAACAACTTTGCACCCTTTTTCTTTAAGCCAGTTTGTCGCCGATTCGAAGAGCGCGTCGGCGACGTCTTGGTCGTTGATCGATTCGAAGAACCCAAAGAAACCGACGCCGTCGTTATAACGTTTGAGATGACCGACGTTTAATATAGCGGCGATCCGACCGACGGGCTTGCCGTCTTTACAAGCTAAAAAAGTTTTAACTTCGTTTTCGTCGTAAAACGGATCCTTGCCGTAACCGAGCAATCCTTTTTCGTCCACAAGAAGAGGAGGAATCCACAAAGGATCGTTGCGATAAATCTCCCAAGGAAACAACATCAGACGTTTTTTATCGCGTTTTGTCGTTGGCGAAATTATCTCGATTTTACTCATTTTGACGCAATTCTCCACATTCTCAAAACGTTCGTCCGTCGTTTTTACAAAGAAAAGACGAACTAATAAAGTTTAAAACGTCGCCAATACAAATATTCGCCGAGTTTCGATTTCAAAAAATTCGTTCTTTTTCAAAGGCTACTGCGACTCGCGACGTATCGATCAGCGCGACGTTTTTTGGACTCGCGCAACGCAACTTGTTAATTCCCAACCGCTAAACGATTGAAATCTCGTTCGAAATCTTCAAACGAGGAACGCGATTGAAGAACTTCGTAAATTTGGGAAAGGACGGAAACTTTTGTAATAGAAAACAAGCGTTGCATAATCGACGTTGGAAACGGAATCTTGAAGCGTTCGTTCGCGTCAAGGAGAATCGAACGTTGCAACGACGACGCTTCCATATCCGAATTGAGCTTGGCAATTTGCCTGTCCTTTTTAGTAATTTGCCTGTCCTTTTTAGTAATTTGCTTGTCCTTTTTGGTAAGCTGTTCGTCTTTTTTTGCAAGTTGTTCTTTCTGTTCCGCGACTTGTTCGTAATAGTCTTCGTATTTCGCTTCGAGATTTTTGTAATATTCCGGCATTTGATCGTAGAATAGTTGACTCAAAAACGACTTAAAAGGCTTCCTATTTTGGACTGGAATATCTTGCATAATCTTCTCCGTAAATTTTCTAAGATTAAACCCGCTGTTTCTCGTAAACCAAGAAGTGTACCTCGTCAAAACTTCGAGAAAATACGGAAAATTTGAAGGAACGGACGGATCGCGATTTAACGCGGCGGAAAAGACTTCCTTCAATTCCGCATCGCGCGCGTCGCTCCATTTTTCATTTGCCACGCGATACGCAAGGCGCGACAAAGCCATAGCGACGTAAAGCATCGGCTCGTCGTCTATAATATCGTCAAAATTTTCTTTTTGTAAATTAACCAAGTGAAATTTGAAGAAAGGACCGAATTGTCGCGTTCCGTCGACCCAATAGAATAGATCGTCTAATTGCGGAACGTCGTATTGCGCCAACACGACGGTAAAAGGCGCCGGATAACGTCCCTCGGCGTTTTTGAACGTTTCGGGCTCGAGCATCGTCCGCTTCATCATATCGACTTCGTATCCCAAGGTCTGGAGAGCGACGTTGCGCGCCGATCCCGACTTGTGTTCGAGCAGGATAACGAGCATCATTCCGTCGCCGTCTACTGTGTCAACCAAGTAGAAAAGGTCGCCTTCAGTTTTTTTCCCGCTTTTGCCGACCATTTTTGTCGGAAATCGACGCAACGTCTCCAATTTGACGTTTTTCAAAATTTCGGACGGGAGAAAACGTCTGAAAAAACTTCTCGCGAAGGCTAAAATCGACCAAATCACATAGACAAACGTGTCGTGCGTAAAGAATTCGTCCGAAATAGTCGTCGCTTGACGCAAGATTTCAACGTCTTCCGCCGTCAAATGCACGATGTGTTTTTTCACTTTTCCTTTTTTGTCGCCTACGGAACGAGTCATCTTTTTCTTTCTTTTTTGACGTCCTCGCAACATTCGCAACGTCGTTGCGTAAGGGAAACGACGAACAAACGCCGCGACGACGAAACGACGCGACGTCTTGCCGAAATCAAATCGTCGTAACGATCGATTCGCCGTTTCGTTCGATACGACGAAATTTTGCAAACGGTCGCTATTGCGCGATATGGAAGAGCAACACGTCGCCTTCTTTAACGACGTACTCTTTGGTTTCGCGATGATTCAAGCCTGCCGCCTTGACTTCGCGTTCGCTTCCTAATCTAACGAGATCGTCGCAGGCGATCACTTCGCAACGAATGAATTTCTTGACAAAATCGGAGTGAATTTTTCCCGCCGCTTCAAGCGCGGTTCCGTTTTTGCTTGTCAGCCAACTGCGAACTTCCTTTTCGCCCGCCGTCAAGAAGACCATTTGCCCGGAGTAATCCATTATGGAACGAACGATCAAATCGCGTCCCACGCGCTTCAATCCCATCTCTTGGCAAAACGCTTCGGCTTCTTCCTTGGACGTTTTGTCGAGTTCCGTTTCCAATCCGACCGACGCGGCTAAGAGCGGCTCTTTTTCCGTCGCGAAACGTTGGTATTGCTCGAAATCCGTCTCGTCGTCGCCCGTATTGACGAAAATCATACGGCGTTTTTCCGTAAGGAAACGGAAGGAACGCGTCGCGTGGTAATGGTCGTCGGACATTTCTTCGGCAAGAATCGGATTGCCCGATTCAAGACGCGCTCGAATCAACTCCAACGCGTCGTTTTCAATCGCCAATTTTTCCAAATCTTCTTTAGGAAGATGCTTTTTTCGTTGTTCGGCTAATTTCTCCAGACGATTGACGACAATTTCCAAGTCGGCAAGAATCATATCTTCGACAAAGGATTGAATTTCAACGTCGACCTTTGCGCCGCTAAAAGCCGGAACGAGGCAAACTAGATAATCGGCTTCGCGCAAACGTCCCAATTTAGTCACGTTGCCGACGTGATCGCGACTCAATCCGGGCGTGTCGACGATTTCAAGGGATGCGTAAGTAACTTTTTTCGGCTTGTAAATTTTGCACAAATCTAAAATACGAGGCTCCGGAATGGAAACGGTCGCGATTTGAGAGGAATTGACGGCGGAAGGATCCGCTTCGACTCCGCTTAACCAAGTAAACAACGAACTTTTGCCGCTTCCCGAATAACCTACTAAACCAATTCTCATCTTTTACTCTTAGTCGACGATTCTTTAATATCAGTAACGCTGGACTCGACTATTCGCATAGTCGGAACAAATTTACGACGCGTTTTGCGCTTGACGTCAAACCTGCCTTGGGCGTC
>JAZUGM010000388.1:0-27887 GCA_045641205.1 Thermoguttaceae bacterium | reverse complement strand
ACGAACGTCTGCAACAGTTCCGTATAGAGAACGGCGCGCAGACCGCCGAGAACCGTGTAAAGACCGGTGATAAGAACCATGCCGACCGCGCCGACCCAGAAATTGCTAATACCGGGTATGATTTCGACGGGGAAGAGCGCTTTGAAAACGACGCCGCCCGCGAAAAGCGTAACGGAGATTTTGGTGAAAACGTAAGCGACTAAACTGATTAGCGAAAGAATCCAACGCGCGGACGGAGAATAACGGCGTTCCAGAAATTCCGGCGTCGTAAAGATTCCGCTTCGTTCGTAGAAGGGGATCATCACCCAGCCGAGAACAAGCAAGCACCACGCGTGCAATTCGTAGTGCGCCATTGCCATGCCGTCGCTCGCGCCCGTCCCCGCCAAGCCGACGAGGTGTTCCGAACCGATGTTCGACGCGAAAAGGGACGCGCCGATTACCAGCCAACCGGCTTTTTTGCCCGCGAGGAAATAATCGCGCGACGAGTCGTTCTTTTGCGAGACGACCCACCAAGCGAGCCCAAGAAGAAGCGCGAAATATATGCCGAGCGCGCCCCAGTCCCAGCCGCCGAGCGCCGCGCCCGAGGTTTGCGCAAATAGAAAAGCGTTTAGTGTCGACGTCATTTAGACGTTCCTTTACCTAAGGTCTAACTAAAAATGTTGAAAACGTTGTTACTGCGTATTCTTCAACGCGAGGCGCGAACGGCGTCGCGAATCGCGATTAAATCCTTCATTACGTCGTATAATTCCGCGTTGGCGCCCTTGACTCCGAACGCGTCGTGGAGTTTTTTGTAATTTTTATACAATTTTCCGTAGACGTCGACCGACGACGCTTCGGGCAAGTAGACTTTCGACTTATAACCGACCGTGTTTCGTTGCGCGTCGGCGAAGCTCGCAAAAGCTCCGCCTGCGACGGCGCCCGCCAGCGCGGAACCGAAGGCGCAAGTCTGCGAACTGCGCGCGATTTTGAGCGGCTTGTTCCAGACGTCGGCGTAAATCTGCATAATCGTAGGGCTCTTTTCGGCGATCCCTCCGCAAACGACGATCTCGTCGACCGCGACGCCGTGTTCTTCCATACGCTCGATAATCGCGCGACCGCCGAAGCCCGTCGCTTCGATCAACGCGCGGTAGACTTCCGCCGCCGTCGTGCTAAGCGTCGTACCCAAAATCATACCGGTTAACGCTTGGTCGACCAAAACGCAACGATTGCCGTTGTTCCAATCGAGCGCGACAAGTCCCGATTCGCCCGGCGCAAGTTTGGCGACGTCCTTTTCCAACTCGGAAAGCGTCGCGCCGGTTTGCGTATACTGAACGGGCGCGAGCGAGCGTTCGAACCAGCGGAAAATGTCGCCGACCGCCGACTGACCCGCTTCGATTCCAAACGCGTCAGGCAAGACGGAGCCGGGAACGACTCCGCAAACGCCGGGGATCGTCTGCAAATTGGCGTCAAGAGGCGCGACGGTTATGTCGCAAGTACTCGTCCCGATAATTTTCACGAGCGTACCGGGCTTCACGCCGGCGCCGACCGCGCCAAGATGACAGTCGAACGCGCCGACCGCGACGGGCGTTCCGAGCTTCAAGCCGGTTTTTTCGGCGACTTCCGACGTCAAATATCCGGCGAGTCGCGCGGACGTTTTCGTCTCTTTGGCGTATCGTTCGCGGAAAGGAACAAGGCGCGGATCGAGCGACTCCAAGAACGCGGCGCTTGGCAAACCGCCGCGCGTGTCGTCCCACATCGCCTTGTGTCCGGCGGCGCAGACGCCTCGCGCCATTGTCTCCGGCTTCGTATTGCCCGTAACATAGCCGGGTATGAAGTCCGCAAGTTCGACCCAAGAATACGCGGCGTCAAAGACTTCGGGATTCTCGCGCAGACAATGCCAAATTTTCGCCCAGTACCATTCGGAACTGTAAGTTCCGCCGCACTTTTCGAGATAATCCGCGCCCGTTTCGTAGACGCGGCGCGTGATCGCCTCCGCCTCCTCGATCGACGTATGGTCTTTCCAGAGCCAAGCGTTTGCGGCGGGAACTTCCGCGAACTTCTCTTGAAACGCGAGCGGAACGCCTTGCTCGTCGACGGGCATAGGCGTCGAGCCGGTCGAATCGACCCCAAGACCGACGACAAATTCCGGCGAAAACGGCGGGTCGGAATCGCGCGCCTCGTCGACCGCGCGGCGAACCGCAAGCATAAAACAGTCGACGTAATCGCGAGGAGACTGACGCGCCAACGTCGGGCGCTTGGAATCCAGTATAATTCCCATATCGCCCGTCGGATAGTCGACGACCGAAGTCGCGACTTCGCGACCGTCTCTAAGATCGACAATCAACGCGCGAACGCTGTTAGTTCCGTAATCGACGCCGACGGCGTATTTGGCGGCGCTCATAGGGCGGCTCCTTGAATCTGAATAGGGCAACGTCGCGTCGCCCGACGCTCGAGCGACCGTTTTTCTTCAGTATAACGCGCAAGACGCCGGATTTCAACAAAAAAACAAGAAAAAAGTGAAATAGACGAAACTGTCGACTACAGACAAAACGAACGACCGATTTGTCTACTTTGTCGGCGATTTTGTGTAATTTACGATTATTTCTTTGCTTTTTGTCGCCGGGCGCTTATACTTTTTATCGAAGTTGTTTCCAGTCGGCGCGCGTTAAAAAAGGGCGCGTCTGTCGTTTTGCGTTTACTTTTGACAAGATTAGAGTACTATGAGCAATAGAAGCGAGATTTTTCTTTTGTCCGTTCTTTCTTTCCTTTGCGTCGCGACGTCGGCGTTTGGCGCCGAGCCTCAAACGTCTTTTCGACCGGGCGAACTTTGGCGCGACAATAACGGCGTTCATATCAACGCGCACGGCGCCGGGCTTCTCTCTTTCGCCGGGCGGTATTGGCTCTTCGGAGAACACAAAGTCGAAGGCGAGCGCGGCAACTCGGCGCAAGTCGGCGTTCATTGTTATTCTTCGACCGACTTGTACAATTGGCGCGACGAAGGAATCGCGCTGGAGGTTTCCGACGATCCGAAATCGCCGATCGCGCGCGGCTGTATTTTGGAGCGTCCGAAGGTCGTCTATAACGAAAAGACCAAGAAATTCGTGATGTGGTTCCATCTCGAAAGCGCGGGCAGTAATTATCGCGACGCGAAAAGCGGAGTCGCAGTCGCGGATTCCGTCGCCGGTCCTTATACGTTTCTTTACGCCGAACGTCCCAACATTGGCGACTGGCCTTACGACGTCGCCGAAGAGGATAAAAAAGAATTGTCGACTGAAGAACGCGAGCAAGTCGAAGAGATGTTTCGCTCGGGCAAAATTCAAACGGGATACTCGCCCGAATACCCGACGAACGTAATCTATCGTTACGATTTCCAACGCGGACAAGACGCGCGCGATATGACGATTTTTAAGGACGACGACGGCAAAGCGTATCATATTTACTCGTCGGAAAGCAACGGAACGCTTCATATCGCGCCCCTGTCCGACGATTATTTGCGCCACGAAGGCGAATACGCGCGCGCGTTTTCCGGGCGATATTTCGAAGCGGCGGCTATTTTCAAGCGCGACGGGAAATATTGGCTCTTTGCGTCGGGTTGCACCGGCTGGGCGCCGAATGCCGCCCGACTTGCCGTCGCCGAAAATATTATGGGACCTTGGAAAGAATTAAAGAATCCCTGTCGAGGAACGAAAGAGCAGGTCGAGACGACTTTTGAATCGCAAAGCGCTTACGTCTTGAACGACGTAGAGAAGGGCGTCTGCATTTTCGTCGCCGACCGTTGGCGTCCGAAAAACGCGATCGACGGACGATACGTTTGGCTACCGATTCAATTCGACGAAGACGGAACGCCCTATCTCGAATGGAAGGACGAATGGCGCTGGGAAGACTATGTGCGTTGATAGAAAACCGCAGAACGACTCTAACAGTAAGACGTTCACAACTCTCATTCACGGAAGGAATGCGTTCAAATCGGTGGAACAAACCTCCAAAGACCGTCGTAATCCGCCGTATGTCATAAAAACATACGGCAATCGTTCACGGAAGGTTATGTAAAGACTCCAACCAACGCGTTAATTTTCGAATAAACGAAGTGTGTAAGAATCGCCGCGCAATAATCCGTATATCGAAGATATGCGGATTGCGTCGGTACGCGACGCATAGATCGCGCACTGGAGTCGAAACTACAAACGGATTCTTTTACGAAAAATTATGAAATACCAACGATTACAAGTTCGTCAGGTATTGAAACGGCGCGAATACTATTTTTTTGCACGTGAAAAATTTGTTCGCAGAGCGCGGTTTTACGGCAGTCGATCATTAAGCGACAGTTCCGTAGTTTCTTACCTGACGCGCTTACGTGCTTTTGCTATCAGACGGAATAACGTAATTTTGAGAATTTTAGTTGGTTTGCCCGGCTTGAAGTAAAATAAGTGAATAAAATAGTTAAAATCAAAGTTTTTGGCAACATTTTTAAAAACAAAGGTTAATAGCACAGTATAAACGTATAGAAATATGGAAAAAGCGCCAAGGATCGAACAAAATGTCTGAAATTGAAGATATGAACACACAACCCAAGAAAAGTTGACCACGATCATAAGGATTCTAATACTATTTCTTACTTTATAGTCTTTGAACGACTCCCAGTAGCATTTAAGAGTAATACAAAATGGATTTAATTTGATACCCTTTTTTTGACGTTTCTTTATCGCCTTGAGAAAAGCTTTCTCTTTGAAACATACATATAGCGCACATAACAGGAGAGAAATACTAGACAAAGATAGAGCGACTCTCCAAGGCGTCGCCCCCAAGTAAAAGAATTTGAGAATTATTCTTAAAACACAAAACGACGTAATGCACGACCAAGCAAAGAAGAAGCACATTCCCCTTACTAAAAAGAGTGTTTTCCACAAGTCATATCCCCTAAAGCCGTCTTTCTCTTCAAGTTTAATATAAGATTCATCAGTGAAGGTGATGGGAGGAATTTGAATGGCATTGAAAGTAGCATTCCCATGGAGTCCAAAAAAAGGGGGAACCAATGACACTCCTGAAAGATTGTGATTTCGGATGTATTCGACTAATTCTTTAGATTCTGGAATTGAACTTTTACTAAATACTCCAGCTAAAAAACCTTTATATCGAACGTACAGTAAAGTGAACGCTTTTTCTCCCAATATTTGTTGGAATAGGAATACGATCGAGTTTAAAACTCCAAACAAACTAATTAAAAAAGCTAGAATATATCTTGAAACAAATTCCCAATCTATCAAATCGTTAAACTTATAAAAGGATACACAGGAATTTTGAAATGGCGTGCCAAACAAATCGTCTAAAAAACTACTAAAGTCGAGTTCTTTTTCGAAAACCGACCAAAGGACGAAAAATAATCCACCGTTGATAAGCCAAAAACGATTTGTACGTTGGTCTCGCAACGTGTCTTCATGGCGCCACAAGTTTCCGAAAATTTCAGACATCCTGAATAAAACATCACAACGACGACTAGATTCCTCATAGGCGACTACTTTTACTGTCGGCGGAAATTGACTGTTAGGAGGTTGCCTACTAACCGAAGAATCTAGTAAACCTTTACAATCATTCGTCGACGAACCTTCAGGGGATTGAGAATCTTTCAAAGGAACATTTTGAATTTGATCCGTATTACTTCGGAAATAAATCTGCGATATCCATTCATTCTGCTTTTCGTCTTGTATAATCTCCCTTGGGGCTTGTTTTTCGTTTTTTGTTTCTTTATGTTCCCCTTGGATTCCCGAGCCGTTAAGCTTCAAAGATTCTGGAGAAATTCCGTTATTACCAACTTCCTTATCCTCATTCGTAACGCAGGACGCATTCCCGGTTGCTTGAGACTGTTTCTTTACTGCTTGTCTTTTTTTTTTCTTACTCATTTTCTTACGAGGTCTAGGGTACTTATATATGTTCCTAATGAAACGATTTGCAAATTGCGCACAATACGCCTAACAATTCCTGTCGCCACGTCCCTTGCGCAACTTTACTTACCTATTATTGGCATAGATTTTTTGAAGATCAAGTAATTCGCATAATATTCTTGAAGATTTTTTGTTAAAGGCAGTTAAATAAATAGAGTTTAACAGAAATGACAAAAACAGTAATTAAATTAATAAAGTAAAATAAAGAAAGTTTATTAACTAGACAGTTCTATTCGAAGTCGTCTCCAATATTGTTCTGGCTTTCAACAACGAATATACAAAGGACTTACGCGTTTGATTGGCAAGCATCCGCCATTTTGAAATGGAGGCGTTTTGAAATCGCGACGTTTTAATCAAAAAGTCGCGAAAATAAGAGTTCGACATAGCGTTAGAAAGACGAACGCTGTCAAAGAAATGGGTAAAATTAAATTACTAGCGTAATTTGTATTGCTTTGCCTCGATTATTCTTCCCATTTTAGCGAATAGACGTTCGCCTCTTTCAACACGAATCGCAACGAGATCGCGCGTCCCGCAAGGCTCGACATATCTCTCGAACCTTTCCAACTAACGCGCCGATCCAGCGAATCTCCGTAAATCAAATCGCAGTCTTCGGCGGAGAATCCGGGCGCGACGCTTCCGTCTTCAAGCAAGACTTCGACGCGAACATAGCCCGCCGCAGACGTCGCGACGTTTAGCGAAAGTTCCGTCCCGGCGAAAATCAGCGGCTTCGTTTGCGCGACGCCCTCGCGCGATTTCGCGTGAATCGAGCCGAACCCGTCGATGCGAAGCGTATAGCGACGAAGACGCGAGTCTCCTTGCGTCTGATAGGATTCCGTCGCGTAAATCGACAGTTCTTTCGGTGAGTCGTCGTCGACCGAATTCGTCTCCATTACGTTCCACGAAAGATAATTGTCGCCGTAGAACCAGTTGTGCGCCGTTCGCAGGCCGGGCGCGACGAAAACGTCGTTCGAAAGCGTGAAGTTCACGCCGTTGCGACTCGACATAAACACGGCGTCGGTTACCGCCGTGCCCAAGCGTTGTTCAAACGCCTTAATGCGCTCTTGTCGCTCTTCCCATTCGGGCAAGAGCGGCGTCGAAGCCGTCATGCCGTTGTCGACGTATCGCGTCGGAAAACCGACGTACAAATGCGGAGCGCGATAGTAGGGCGCTACTTGATTCGTGTAGAATTGCACGCGTTCGATCGGACCGTCGCCGTTCGGATATTGAATTTCGCCTTGATCCGTCCAGTGAAGGTAGTCGTCGGAAACGGCGCGTTTAATCACGCGAGTCGGTCCGTTGAAATCGCGATAATAGAGGACGTAGCGATTTTCGGCGACCGACCAGAAAGAAATATTTTGCGTGTCGAATTTTCCTTGCGTATAGGCGGGCTCATCTTGAATAAGCGTCCAATGCACGGCGTCGGGCGACTTCCACGCGTAAAGCCCGTTGCGCGACGGATCGTTAAGATCGTAGCCAAAACCGAGCGCTTTGAATTTTTCGTCGTCGGGCGTTCCCGGCTTCTGATCCAAGAAGGGACTGAAATCGTGCGCGGAGACGCCCGGCTTAACCTCTTTTACGACGATGTTGTTAGCCGTCGAGCCGTTGAATTCGCAGATTCCGTATTCCGGATGCGTCCAATTTACGCCGTCGTCGCTTTCAATACAGGCGATCGTCAGCGGATGGTTGTTCGCTTGACCCCACGCGTGGTAATAGAGTCGATACTTTTGTCCGTCGTAGAGCGCGGCAAAATAATTTTGTCCTTCGCCCTCCCATTCTTTGTCGAAGACCATAACCAGCTCTTTACGCTCCGGGCGATGCGTCAAAAGCTCGACGTTTTCCATATTTGCGACAAGATAATCGTCAAGAAACAACTCGCGACGAGCGCCAAGGTCGAGCGGGTCGGACGCGACGACGCGCGAATCCGGCGACACGACGAAAGACGCGACGATCAAGACCGCCAACGACGCCGCGCAACGTTTTGAAAAGAATTTCGACATATTTTCCCCTCGTAATTCGTTCAATTAATCAGACGATAAGAAGAAACGGCTTCTATCTCGCAAAAAGACAGTATAAAAAAAGACGCGCGCCCGGCGATTATTCGCGAATCTGTCGCGTTATTGCTCGTCTTCGAAGAGGTCGTCGAGGTCTTCCCCTTCGTCTTCGGAACCGACGTTGGCTCTTATGTTGATACGGACGACTTCGCCAAGAGTTTGAAAGAATCCCTTTTCGACAACGAAATCAAGGTCGATTCTATTCTCGGAAAAACGACGATTTGAAATCCAGCGGACTCCTTGACTCTCGCCGATTTTTTCAAGCGTCTTGAGCGCGACGGGACGCGCATCTTTTTCGCTCGAAACGACGTCGTAAATCAAGAGCGCCAGCGGGGCGAAATCAAACGTCGAACGTTGCGGAACGGCGCCGATTTCCTTAGAACCTTTGGCGATTCTCGCAAATTCAGCGTCGACGTCGACCGCGTTCAGACCTAAGACGACGATCGCGGCGCCGTCGCCGATTCCTAGTCGCGCGGTCAACGTTTTGCCCTTAAAATATTGGGGCGCGTTTTCGTCGGACTCTTCGATTTTCCAATTAAATTCAGAAACGGCGAAATCTTCGACGGTCTTCGTCTCCAACGCGACGTATTTTGCGACGTTGGGATCGTTTTTAACCATATGATCGACCAGCTTGCGCAACGCCTTTTGGAATTCTTCGGGCTTGTTAAGCGTCCACGCGACGTCTAAAAGAACCGGGTCGGCGCAGAAAGCCGCCCCGACGTCGGTCGTGCCCGACTCGAGTTGCGCGACGCCTTCCGCTTCAAACGCTTGAACCAATTCTTTGGCGACTTCAAAATCTTCGGGCGAATCGATCAACACGTCGAGTTTGTCGAGTATGTTGCGGCACGTTACGTTTTTAAACTGATTTAATTGAAACTTTTTAATCGCTTTGGATTGCGAGGAGGAACCGGCGACGGCGAAAACGGCGTTCGGCGTATTCGCGACGACGTTCCAACGCGTCTTGGCGTCGCGCGCTTTTGCGATAAGCCCGGCTAATTCGCCGTCCGGCTTGCCGACGACGGTAAAAGTCGAGACAAGATTACGTTCGGAATCGACGCGCAACGTATAACGAAGTCGCTCAAGCGAATCGACAAGCTCGGAATAACAAGTCAGAAGCGCTTCCAAATCTTCCAACGCGACGTCGGAATCCTCGGACGCCGCAGTCGCGAGTTGTTGACGCAAGAACGCGAAGCCCGCCTCGAGCAATTCGCGCGGTATCGCCTCAAAGTCGACCTCGACGACGACGAGCGCGTCCTTTTCGTAATCGATCGTCGGCGAATCGGAATTTGTCGGAACGAGCGACTTAAATTGCGAAGGACATATGAACAGCGAGGAACCCTCGACGAATAATTCGGTCGCATTGTCCGGCGTCTTCTCGGTTATCTTTTCTTTCAAAGCCGCAAGAGACGCTTCGTCGACCGACGCGACAAGCGGAACGCGCGCGTAAGTAAAGACTTCGTTTTCGTCGGTCGCGACGTAGATTTCGATCGGCTTGGAAGCGTCGAGCGCTTGAAACGGCGCGGAGCTTGAAGCGCTTTCGCGAAGGACTTGAACCGCTTCAAGAAACTTCGCTTCAGCGCCGACGGCTTCCGCCGCGTCCCAAAGATTGTTTAAGCCGGGGACGACGAAAGAAACAATATTCGTCGTCTTTGTCGGCGAGTCGGCGCCAAGCGCGGTTCTCGTGTTGAAAATCGACGCGAGAAGAAGGAACGAAACGGCGATCGCTCCTAGTCGTTTACCGTTGAATTTCATTGTAAGGATTCCTTTATCGGGCGTTCTTTGTTTCGCGATTCAAAACGCGACTAAACCGATTATATGCTAACGTTTATCGAGCGTGGCGTCAAGGGAGGGAGCGCTTGCGTAAAACGAATTCTGTAATCGTCTGCGGTAAGCCGCCGCATATAATGCGGCGGTTAGGTTGGAACAAATCCAGTCGCCGAATTCTTACGAGTCTTGCGCGCGAGATAGAAAAAGAGTACAATGGAGTCTTAGAAATTTAATTCGCGAGTTTTCGAGAACGCGCGAGAACTTTTGCCGACGAACAAGACGAAAATGGCGTTTTCCCCTTCAATTACGATAGACGCGTCCGGCGCGCCGAGAAACAAAATTCCTAACGCCGCGTTCCCAAACGCGCGTGAGTTGGCGCCTTTTTTCGCCGACTTCGCCGCTTTCGACGCGCTTGAAGAGCAAGTCAAACGCAACGTCCGCGCTTCTTTCTTCGCGACGTTCGAGCGTCGATTTGAAGAGGCGTGCGCGCGATTATTTCGATCGAACGCGGCTCGCGTTTCGTTTTCGCGTTTCGGATTCGCGCGCGAGACGTCCGCAGAAGACCCCTTGGTTTTATTGCAATGCGCGGACGCGCGTTTTGGGGTCGTCGCGCCGCGCGAAACGTTTCTGTTGTTTTTGTGCGCGTCGTTAGGATTCGACGTCGAACGAATTTGCCAAGACGAGATTATTTGGGGCGATCTGACCTCGGGGCGGGGCGGTAATTTTACGGAATTGGAACAAGCGGCGTTGAATTTCGCTTCGAGTCGACTTGCCGTGTTGTTTCCAAGCGAATCCGAGAACGAAGAAACGAACTGGCGAGGCGAATTCTTTGAACGACCGACGCGTGAAGCGCTTGAGACCTACGGAGCCGAGCCGTGTTATTGGGAAGAACGCGTACTGGAAATAGGCGCGAAAAGATTTCCGTTCCGACTCTGTTTTCCTTTTTCAAATTTTCTAGGAAAAAACGCGCGTTTTCCAGTCGAACTAGACGCGATTCGCGACGAGTCGGAACGGGTTGAAGTCGAGGTTGAGATCGCGCGAGGCGTCGTCGACGCGCGACGCTGGGAAAATCTCAAGCCGGGCGACGTCTTAATGACGGACGTTCCGGCAGACGCGTTGTTTACCGTCCTTTTAGACGGAAAACCGACCTTTCGCGCGCGTCCCGGCGTTTTTCGCGGCGTGACTTCCGTGCAACTGAAAGAACGCATAGACGAATAAAGAAGAGAAACTTGCCAAGAATTTTGAAAAAAGCTCTTTACAAATTTGGACGCAATGTTAGAATAACGCCCGTTGAGTTTGCCGCGCGGTCTTGAATCGGCGCGGCGTCAGCTGGCTGAATAGCTCAGTCGGTTAGAGCGACGGCTTCATAAGCCGTAGGTCACAGGTTCGAGTCCAGTTTCAGCCATAAGCGTTTTGTCCTTGTTTTTTATGGGCAGGACGCTTTTTTGTTTTCTTGGTCTTAACATTCTTGGTCTTAACTTTTCTCTTTTCTTCTCTGGTAAAGCGACGTCGAGATCGTTTTTTACAAAGAACCGACATAAGCATTCGCGGAAAGCAGGGCGCCAACGATACGTACAAACCGCGTAGCTTGCGTGGCGTTCAAACTTCGAGCCGACTCGTATTTTCAACTTTGGGCGTTATTTCAGCCGTTTGAAGCAACGCGCGCTAACGGCTGAAATATTATGATAAGAGATCAAAACTCGTTCGAAATTTTCCAAGTATGAGTTTTCGTTATTCCTCCTAACGATCATTAGGAAGAATAACGAAAAAAACAAGGAACAAGACCTAATTATCTGATAAGTCCCTAATTTTCAAATGATTACTCAACGTCCAAATAATTTTCCAACATTTATTCAACTATGCCAAGAATCTCTGAAAAAACGTAACCTTTCCTGCAATTAACCTTAGCAAATCGAAAAAGGCTTCCGTTTTGAACAAATAATTCAAAGCGACATATAAAACGCACCCAACGAGAGCGCCTCCCACGAATCCGCTCCAAGGCGACAGCGGATAAATAAGTCGATAAAATCCCCAAGCTCCAAAACACGCCAACCCCGACAAAATCACATATATCGTAATATCGCTTATTTGCGCCGAGAATTTGTAACCTATTTCTCTTCCAACATAGCGCGATTCTATGTAGGCGGTTAATAGCGACGTCAAGATTTCTAAAACTAACATTGGGTATAATCCCCAAAAAATCAAAACGATCAAAGAAACGACGGTAAAGCCTTTTCCGACGACGTCTAATCCAAAATAGAGGTCGGAACGACCGCGTGCTTTCAGTAATTGAAGGTTCATTTTATGTATCGGCCAAAAAATGATCGTTCCTGTAAGAAGTTGCCATATTGGAACGCAAGGAAGCCATTTAGGCGTCAATATTAATACGACAAAAGGATAGGAAAGAACGCAAAGTAAAAACGCAGGAAAGATTACTACAAGAGCAGAAGAACAAAGAGCGCGTTTATACGCTCTCTTTAGACGAGGCAAATCGTCTTGAATCTTTGCAAACGACGGAAAAAGAACAGAAGAGATGGAACGTTGGATACTACGCGGCCATAGGAGAGAATAACTACGCGCCCTCGTGTAATATCCAAGCGTTTCCGTCGAGTAAAACTTTCCAATAACCGCGTCGTAAACGTTCTCAAAAATAGCGTCGATCACTCCTGTTATCATTAAATATGAACCAAACTTAAACAGAGAGAGTAAAGATTTCCAACTAAATAGAAGTTTGGGAATCCACCGAGTGAACACAAAAACGAAGAACGTTGAAAAAACGTTTAATGCAAAACTTTGCCAGACAAGCGCCCAGACGCCGTATCCTCGCCATGCGAGAAAAAGGGCTAATATTCCACTAAGAAGAGCCGATACTAAGTGAGACAACGTAATGAAACGTTGCTCCAGTTTCCTTTTTAAAATAACCCTCTGAACAGTAGCTAACGCGTTGATTGGCAGCGTCCAAGCGGACGCTAATATTGTTTGGCGCAAAATTGGCTCGCGATAGAAGTCGGCTATCCATGGAGCCGATAGAATCATCAAGCCGCAACAGAGAAGAGATAAGAACATATTATAATAAAAAACAGAAGAAAGATCGACGTCCGTAATCTCTTTTCTTTGAAGAAGCGCCTCGGCGAATCCGCCTTGGATAAAGACGGCGCTTAGAGCCCAAAAAATCGACAGTACTCCGAGAATACCATAGTCGCTTGGACAAAGTAGTCTCGCCATACAGACTCCCAGTATGAGAGCTATTCCCTGATCGGCAAATTGAAAAACAACAACCCAACTTGCCGCTTTTAACGAACGTTTAGCTAAATTACTATCGTCTGACATATATTCTTAGTACAAAACAACTTTTTACAGCGTGTTATTACTGCTTTAAAACGTTGAACAATGTGATGAAAAATAAGGAAAGCGTTCAAACAAGATCAGACAAATATGATCAAAAGATTTGATCGGAGCCGAGTGATTAGCGTCTGATCGGTTGGTTTCACGAAGGAAAATTCATTCTTTGTACAAGCATAAAATCTAAAACGTTTTCCTTTGATTCTGTTGACGGTCTTACTGGAAGCGATGAAATTAGCGTAGTCTTTCTTAATTGGCGAATTCTTTGTATCTCCTAAAGGCGTCGCAAGTTTGAAGACGCGATAATCGGCTGTTTGCGAAACGTCAAGTAAATTGTTTGCCAATCAGAACGTTCGTATTTCCTCGTTCAAAAAATTGAGAATTACTTTTGGAAAGAACAATATCGGCTCCTATAATAATAGAAGCCGAAAAACTCTTGACGCTGTTAATTAACTTTTGGAAGTTGCAATAAGTCGCCCATATCTTTGCCGTCTATTAAAGTCTCTGAAACATTACAGCAAGCCGAAGGCGTGAACGTCGTTTCCCCGAAAATCGCTTTTCCTTTATAATCGTACCAATCGACTCGCACAAACGGAAACGGAGACGCTAGTTTGCGCGATTTTTCTATCATTTGCGTAAGAGACTCGGGTTTCTTTGGAATTTGATCAAGGGACAAATTCGCGTATTTCTTTCTTTGCGAAAAACTGATAAAGCGCCATTCGGGAGTCATAAAACAAGCCTTGATATTCGCGCCTCTATCCCACATAACCAAAATACATTTCGGCTCCCCGTTAAAACAATATACTTTGTAATCGTAAGGCAGACTGTCGAGCGTATCAAGATATTTTTCACAGATTATTTTTTTGGGAGCGTACTTATACTGTAATTCCGCGAATAGAAGCCAAGGTTTTGCTTTTTTCCAGCTTCTAAGTTTCTTCAAAGCCTGGGATACGTTGAAATTTTTTTTGTCGTTGCATACGATAACGTATCCGCTTCCGAAATTCCATTTCAAAACAAACTGATTAGGGAGTTTATCCCAAGGGATTTCTTTAGGATCGTCCCATACGCCGTAAAGTTCGTTCAAAGAATCCGCGCAACCCATTTTTTCAATAAAGGAACGCACCGCATATTTGTCGGCGCATTGTATGACAAGGGGATTTTTCATATATAGGCGTAGTTTTAACCAACACAATTTTGCTGGAAAATCCCTTGGATTTTTCAAATCTAGCTTTCGATGAAACACTTTGTGATATCTTACTTGGGTATTGAGCTTTGGAGATATCAAAGACAGGACGCAATAATATAAGTTAGCCATCCTTTTATTCAACGAGGAGAACGCCTTGCGTATGTTAAATAATTTTGAATAGTTCCGATTCATACCCTTTTCCTTTCGGATCGAGAAAGATAATTATCTTTATTGAAAAAATTTTTTAATTTTGACGACACGAGGGAAATTCATACGCGAAATATTGTCTTGCGCTTTGAATTTTATCGTTCTTTTGTCAACGTCTATTTAAAACAAGTATTATTTATACCGAAAGTTTACTTCCTTTTGTGAATTTCTTTGACAATATTTCGAACAATTCGTAAATCAATGAAACGCAATTGGTTTTCAAACAATCCTTGTAATATTCGTCTTTAAGACATTTTTTTACATAACGCGCTTTATCGCGCAATAAGACGTCGCGTCTTAAAACGGCGTTTACTATTCCTGTCAAATACAAATTTCTCATATGCTTACGATAAATAGCGAACTCTTCTTTTGAAAAGACGTTTTCGTTTTTCAAAAACCTCCAAACGGCCAAACGAACGCGATTGTCAACTATGAGCGTTCCCTTTGCCGCTTTAGCGGAGATTCCTTGGTCGTTTCTAGAGTACCTATATAAAACGTCGGGCAAAAAAACGCAACTTGTAATATTATGATAAATAGGTATGCTTTGAACCAGATCTAAACTCCTGCGACAACCTTTAAAATCGTCAAAATTTAAAATCTTATTCTCCAACGTCTCGCGTTTTACTACTTTGAGCGTCAAATTGTTATATATAGGCGACAGAAATACCTTTAGAAAAAACTTATTTTTTTCTCGGAAAAGAACGCCCGCCTCCGGCTCCGAAAACGTTTCGATAATTTTCCCATTTTGAACGACGGAATAATTGAAATAGACGCAATCGCACTTGTACTTTTGAAACGCGTCGTACACAACCTGTAGGAGGCTGGGTTCCATCATATCGTCGGAATCCAAAAAAACAACGTATTCTCCGATCGCTTTTTCTATCCCGTCGCGTCTTGCTAGGAGCGCTCCTTGATTTTTTTGTTTCCAAAACTTGACGCGAGAATCCCGACGGTGAAAATTTTCGCATATCGAAGCGCTTGAATCGGTCGAACCGTCGTCGATCAATATTAGTTCAAAATCCTGATAGGTTTGAGCAAGAACAGAATTCAAACAGTCGTCAAGATATTTTTCAGCGTTATATACGGGTACTATTATACTAAACATTTCAGACAGTTCAGACTGTTAGTCGTTGTTCTCGTTGAATATATTTTACTGTAGCTTTCCTGAGCGAATCGCAGCTAACAACAACTCGCAATGGGTTTCGCATTCAACATAATTGAGTATTGCCAATTTACTTTGTAGACCATACTTCGTTCTAAACAATAAACGTCTCAGTCGTTCCCTGCCGAGCGCCTTATTGAGGGCTCGAAAGAAGAACGACTTCTTTCCAGATAAAGCGTCGAAATACATATAGAACATTGATTTCGCAAGTTCTTCGTACTTTTTTTCGACAAAACCAGGAATTTGAATTTGTTCGCTTCTGTTTCGAAAAGCCTTGAGAATTTCCACTGTTTCTTCTTCCGAAGCCAATCTGACGCAAGCGCCGTTTTTGCAAATTGGAACGAACGAAACGGAAAGATCGTCGTCGACAAACACAAGCAAACTCGAATTGAGAAAGTCGTTGTTCCCTATGTCAAACAAAAAATTACCTTGTCCGTAAAGAATCGTTCCGCCTTGATATTCTTCAAAACATCCTATGCAGTGCGAGTGTTGGCAAAGAACTAAATTAGCGCGTTTGTCAACAAACTTACGACAAACGCGTTGCAACCGAGGGGAAGGGTAACGGTAATATTCTTTTCCCCCGTGATAAAGGACGATTACATAGTCGCAACGCTTGCGAAGTTCGCTAATATGATCATAGGATTCGAGCGGATCGAAGGGGTTGGCGCCCGGCTTGTCGATTTGCGCGACGGAAAATTCGTGTTCCGCACAGGCGTAAACGCCGAATCGTTTGCCGTTTTGTTCGAAAACAAAGGGACGCGCCGCTTCAGAAAGATTCCTCCCTGCGCCGACGTATTTAATCGACGCGTCGTCTAAAACACGACAAGTCGAACATAAGCCTTGCTCTCCCTGATCCATAACGTGATTGTTGGCGAGCGTAACGAGGTCGACGCCTGCGTCTCTAATTCCTCGGATTGACGCCTCCGGCGCGATTAAGTTTGGTCCGTATTTTGGAATTGGCGTTTCTTGATTCGCAAGGGGCGTTTCGAGATTGCAAATTCGATAATCTGCTTTTGCCAAAGTCTCGAGCGCCTCTTTTCCAAACAAACTTTGGACGTTTCCTGAAGCGAACAGGTTAACGTTGCTTTTCGTTGGGACAAGATCGGCGGCTATGATAATCGACATTTTTCTTTACCGTTTTTCAAAAAGACGACCTGCGTAAGCCAATAACTTTAACTTCTTAGCATATTACTTTAGTCTTCTGAACAGGCAACGTAATTAACCGTCCCAATTTACAATCCCATTCGTCGGGATAAAATTTTTCAAGACCGCTCCCCGGAAAGAACGTCGTCTCGCCAAAATAAACGCGATTATCAACCTGATAAAGGTCGATACGAACAAAAGGAAACGAACCACTTAGTTTGTCGGCCAAGTTCAACATCTCGTTAAATAGGCGAGGGCGCGGATAATCAGTATTTGTAGGAAATCGACGAGAAAATGGCGCCGGACGCCAATCGCGGTCAAAAAACGTTTCGCTTCTTTGATTAGAAAATCGTCCTGATATTACAAGACAATATTCTGCTTTTCCATTGAAACAAAAAAACTTATAGTCGGTAAGTTCCGAATCGTTCCGACCGTCCGAAACGAATTTTTCCGCCACTATTCTGGGGACGACGTTTTTATAGGGCCATTCCCTTCCGTAATAGAAGGCGTTTCTTTTCAAACAGGAACTTAACTTTTTTTTGGTCGTATTATAATCGAAGTTTAGCTTGTCTTTACAAACGACGACGCTGCCGCAGTCGTGCGTACATTTCAGGACAAACTGATTCGGCAATTTAGAAAAGTCAATATCGTCGAACGAATCCCATACGCCTAAAAGCGGAATTAAGTACTCTTCGCCTATTGTTCGAGCGACGAAACTACGAACCTTATATTTGTCGACCATATCCGTATATTCAGGACGACGATCATATAATTTGAGCCATTGTATCTTTTCGTTGAACGTTTGGGGATTATCGAGATCTAATTTTCTGCCAAAAACGCCTCGAAAGACAAGTTTCAAGAACGCGTCGTCTCGCATCCAGTGCAAACGATCATATTTCATAGCAAGAATAAAGAATAGATAATACGGATTTATCACCGTCTTCAAAATATGCTCAATCATTACTGGTTCTCTTTCTTATTACTTTGTTAGAAACAAGGACGTTACGCTACGCTTTTCGCCTTTGAGTTTTTCCGTCTTAGAAGGGCGAATCCTCGTCGGTCTGTTGGCAAAGTCTGGAAATTTCATTTCAAGGGCAAGGAGTATAATAAGTCATCCGATATGTCGGGTATATTTTGGGGATATTTTTCTGCCGTTTGGCGCGTCCGAAACTCAATATTTACGTTTTGTCTTTCAATGGGATTTGAACAAAACAAAAATAAAAAGTCTGCCAAGCGTTTCGATTTTTCTAAAAATGTGGAAAGTTTAAAAATGCGGAAAGTCTAAGCGCCGTTCTCAACAAATGAAGCGAACGCGGCGCCGTTCACGTAGGGAAGCGTAACATAAAAAAACAGGAAGAGTCATAAACATTACAACCTTATTGCTATAAGTTACGGCGCCCATCTTAAACATCATAACTAAAATGAAAACGATAAAATTGTAAACGAACGAGACTGCGACTTCTTGATTTGCGGCGCTTAATAATGATTTAATAAACGCAAAACCAATCTTGAAAAAAATAAGGTAGTAAATAAAAAAACCTATCAGACCACATCCTGCCAAAATCTCGATAAGGTCGTTGTGAAGGTAAACATTCATACCCAATTCTTTCATATTGACGACTCTAGGACAACCAATGCCGCAACCTACCAAAGGATTCGATAAGAATATTTTCCAACCAAGCTTCAACATATCCAGTCTTTCAAGAGTCGATGCGTCCTTACGTTCTAGTAATTGATCAAAACGCCTACCCGATATGTTAAGCAACGACGAATAGTCAAACTGTGCTATTACCATTAATAAAACCAATGTTACAGACAGAATTAAAAGAAATTGCCCTTTCTTTCTAATTTTGGTCATAGACAACATATACGCAAGGACAACTACCGTACATAGTCCTACAAGTCCCTTTCTTGATCCACTTGCCAGTATTAATAAGACGATCGGAATAAAAAATAAATGTCGTAATTTAAAACCGCCGCTTAGAAGGGAGGTAAATAAGGACGCAAATGGAATCAACAATAACATTGCAATTAGGTTAACATTTGTCTTTTGATCGTTTTGATCGGCAACTAACAGCAGTCGTTTTTCAGCCTCAATGGACGACTGGACTCCGTCGATTCCAATGGAGAATACGTAAACCAGCGCGATGATAATTCCTGCGCACTCTATTATTCTTTGAGTTCGAACTAAACCGTCTCTCTGCCCCCTGTAATATACATAGAATAGGGTTAGTAGAACAAATATTTTTTCAACTTTAACAAATTCCTCGTATGCATACGCTATGTTTAAAGCCCAACCTAAACTTAATAGCGAGTATAATCCGAACAAATGCATTAACACGATACATTCTTCGGTGAAATACGAATAACTAACTACGAGCGATTTTCGAAAAGAAAAAGCTACTATAAGAATTATAAGAGAAACTAAGTCGATATATCTCCCATAGTAGATTAAAAGCGGCACAGAATTAAATACTAACAAACACAAGAATATAAAATCAATAAATAGGTCTATCCAATGATTCTTCCACAAGCAAACTCTACCCGCTCCGTCAACGTAGTGAAAACGAAAGGAGGTGGCGTGAGTAAAAGAAGCGTCAACCTTAGTTTTATTAAATATGTTCATTATTTTATCAACACTGAATTGGATAGACGTTTTTAAACGTTTACTATAACTTATTTTTCAAATACTTCTTCCTGAAACCAATTTGCAATACGTTTAACGTCGTACTTCTCTTTGAACGCGCTCATATCAATCTCATTGCCCTTGAGTTCTTTTACCAAATCTAAAGTCGCACACGCCCATTGTTTAGAACTTTGTATTAACGGAATCTGTTTAACAAGAGGCGTGTCGACGACCTCGTTTGTGATGGAACTTGAAATCAAACACGGAAGACCGGCTGCTTGCGCCTCAACGACAACGTTGGGGAGTCCTTCGTACAAGGAAGGAAAAACCAACGCGTCCATCGCCGAATACAACCTGTTTACGTCTCTCCTTTCACCTAGGAATAAGACGTCCTTCGACAGTCCATAGGACTCTACCGCGTTGGCGACTTGTTGATATAAGTACTTTTTTTCACCGACTAACAATAACTTAGCGTTTTGATGAATTTTCCGAATCTCGTTAAAAACGTCGATCAAAAACAAATGGTTCTTTTGTTTTTGAAAACGACCGACGTGTCCGACGACTAACGAATCGTCCAGTTTATTTTCCTGCCTAAAAGTTCTTCTAAAATCTTCGTCCCTTTGATATTGCTCAACGTTTAGACCGTTACGAAGTATTTTAACGGCGCCGCGTCGGACGTTTGACTTGCCAAAAGTATGTTCGCCGCACTCGCGCGAAGGCGCCAACATCAAGTCGACGTATTTCAGATACCGAATCTTTCCAATACGATGAAGAACTTCCTCCGATCGACTCTTTTCTTTTGAATTAGTGGAACGAGCGACGCACTTACGCGCGCCGGCTTCTTTTACGTATTTCAAATCCATAAAAGCGACCGCCGTCGACGCCATACGGAAAACGTATTGATATCCCTCGTCGGACACTATCTTTTGGAGTCCTCTTTTATACTCGCTAAAATTTTCCGTTTTTAATGGAATACGATGAATTTTTCCTCCTAAGCTTAAAATTTCATCGTCGTAATAACTAGGGATCAAAGGCTCGCAAAAGTCAAACTGATACTTTGCGCGGTCTATGTTCCGATACAACTTCATCAGAAACGTTTCCGCTCCGCCAAAATTCATTGCTCCGAGGCACAACATACGTTTCATTTGACGACGCCCTCCGCTAGTCGCGTTAATCTTTGTAAACTATCGGCTTATTCAAGCGACTTGGTTAAGAGTTCCTTATGTTTTTTCAATTCTTCCGTCGTCCAACGCATTTTAATAACTTTTGCCGGAACTCCGGCTACAACGGAGTATTCAGGAACGTCTTTTGTGACGACGGAACCTGCGCCGACGATACTGCCCGTATGGATCGTAACCCCTTTTAAAATTGTAACGTTGGCGCCAATCCAAACGTCGTCTTCAATAATGATCGGAAGGTCGTTGTTCGGTAATTTTTCCTTCACGTCATACATATACGCGCCTAAAACCGACGTGTTGTGATTGCCGCCTTGCATCACGCAATTAGGACCAATCATTACCTTGTTTCCGATCGTAATCCCCTTTAACGCGTGAAACTTCGCCCCGTTAGAAATACCGACGTTATTTCCTATTCTGATAGTGCTATAAGAGAAGTCGTCGCTTGGGTTAAATAAAACGTTCCTTCCACATTCTAAAAATAAACTTCGATAGACGTAACAACCAAGCCTTCTCTTGACGGATCGAAAAAGCAATCCAATCCTTCCAATACTCCGAAACAAGAATCTCATAATTCGAACTTCTATGATCGTGATTTTAGATTTGATTGACGACTCGTTCAACGACGTTCCGCCAAGAATTCCAATAACGTTTAAAAACCGTCGTTATGTCAAATTCGTTTCGTATCTTCAAAAAGGCGTCTTCCGACGTCTGATCCCTTAGAGAGGGAGACGATAGAAGTTTTCTCATTTCGATCAAGAGTTGTTCGGAATCTTGCGGTTTGACAAGAACTCCGCAACCAGAATCAAGCATGTCTGGAATCGCTCCAACCGACGTCGCCACGACGGGCGTTTTCAACGCCATTGCTTCCAATACTACGTTAGGAAACGCTTCCGTATAACTTGGAAGAACCAGCAGAGAAGCTTTGGCGATTTCATTTAGCGCTAATTCGTGTTCAACCTCTCCTTGTATAAACACGTTCTTCATAGAATACGTTTTCTGAAGATAATCTAGGTAGTCTTTTTTATAAGGACCAATGAGTTTCAAAACAAAATCTGGATATTGGTCGACTAAGGACGCCCAAGAATCAAGCAACTCTTCGACGCCCTTTGTTTTGACGACCCAACCGACAAAAACGATCGTCTTTTCTTTATGCCGACCGGCGGATATTTGCTGAAGCGAATCGACGATGATCGGATTGGGCATACGTTGAACGTCGACGTTGGGAAGATAAGACTCAAAAGTCTGTTGAGTCGTTTTGTCTAAGACCCAAACACTACTCGCCAGAGAGGCGCATTTCTTCAACATTTTCCATTCCAAAGTATTTGCTTGAGCTATCTCGGAAGCGCGTCCCATATGGATATGGTAAACGGTCGGAATCTTGCGTTTTTTAGCGACTTTTAAAATGAGAAAATCACGGATAAGGGCAAGTTGCGCGCTCGTCGTTATATGAATAACGTCGGGACGATCTTTCTTAATTAACCTTGCGACGCGAAAAAACGTTTGAATCGCTCCCATTCCCCCGTAATAAACGCGCTCAAACAACGTTCTTCCCTGCGCGTCGTTCCGACTTGCGATAGGAGGAGCAATCACCGTATGCCGTACCTGTTGAGAATAATTTTCGTCAATATACTTCGACAGTTGCAGATACCAGTTGGAAATTCCTCCATATGGCGGCGGAAGCGGACATACAAAGCAAATTTTCATTTTATTACCTCTGGATATCCCAAGTTATCGTCGTATGTTACGGTTATTGCCTCTATTTGAAACGGCGTTGTTGAAAAAGTCTGTTTGAGCATCTACACGACTAAATCAACACGACTACGATAAGTATAATACGAAAAACGTCAAAAGCAACAGAATATGCGACGGCAAATTTATTTTTTCAACAACGCCGTTTAAACAAAAACGAACTGAACTAAACGATTTTCTCTAAATATTCCATATTACTTGAGAAAACATTCTCGCCGTTTTGAGCCAGACCGAGCGTCGTAAAGATTCCTTTTGTCGTGTTCTCCACGCCCAAGGGAAAATATATTACTCCATATTGCAATATCAACGGAAGCAAGTCTTTTTTAAATTTTACAATTTCCTTGACGCATTCGCCGTCGACGAATTTTAATCTTGCGAACCGATCCTTTTCGTTCTCGCCGCCTTCGACGCCCGTGCTGATGAAAACGCGTCCGTCTTTGAAACTTGCGCAACCGTGGCAAGGACCTTCGACGTCGGCGATAATCGTCAGGCGTTTAGTTTTACGATCCATTCGCACTATATGATTTTGGTCTGGAACGCTGCCGGCGTCGGTTCCCCAAATTAACGCGTCCGAGGTGAAACAAACTCCGATCGCGCGCCAGTCTTGCGTTCCGCCGCCGATTTCCCGCCACGTTGCGCCGCCGTCGTCGCTTCGCAACAGCAAATTCTCATAATCGCGATCGCCCGTGCCCAACCACAGGCATTTTTCGTAGGGATCATATTTCACAAAGTGGATATGTCGAACTCTGTCTTTGGCGAAGGTATAAACGACTTGGAACGTTCGTCCGCCGTCTATGCTTCTAAACAAACGCGTGTTAAGTTCGCGTTTGGGATTGAGCGTATATTCGCCAAAAAAAATCGTTCCGTCGGGCGTTAGGCAGACGCCTTGACGTCCCGGTTTGTTTCCCTGAAAGCCGGTGAAAACGCTCTTAACGACGCCTTCCTTGTCGAGCAAATAGGCGATCCTTTTGGAGACGACAAAAAAGTCGCCGTTTGCCAAGGGAAGCAAATGATGAATCCCTTGGCGCAACAACTGTCTTGTCCAACGGAATTTAGCGATTAATCGTTCTTTGAACGTTCCTACGTCGTACTTTCGCGTGAGGCGCTTTCCATTGGAATCGATCGCAAAGAACGTCATACCCTTTGCAATCCAAATTTTGTCGTCGGATTCGACGTAAAGCGCGCGTCCGCTCGCGATTTTTTTGAATTTAAGGTCGTTCATTGAGCGCCTTCCCGTAATTAGCGACTGTTTTTTCCATTAAACGTTCCAAGTCGTCGACGTGCTTGGACAACGTAAAATTCTCGGCAAAATATTGCCGCGCGTTTTTACCGTGTTCGGCGAAATCGTCGGGGCGGTCGATATAATCGCGCATTAAGTCGGCAAGACCGCGAAAATCGCCCGCCGAAACGCAACGTCCGCAGTTCGCTTCCGCGATTATCTCGCTTGCACCGCCGTTGATCGCGCCCAAAATTGGTTTTCCGCAAGACATATACGCTTGCAATTTGCCGGGAACCGTATTGCCGACAAAATTATTGCCTCGAAGCGTGATCAACAGGGCGTCCGCTTTTTTATACCAACTTGGCATAACGTCCCGTTTTTGAACGCCTGTGAAAACCAACTTATCGCGGACTTGCAACTCGTCCGTTAGTTTTTCAAGTCGTTCTCTTTCGGAACCGTCCCCGACCATATAGACGAGAAAATCGGCGCGCGCTTTGAGTTCTTTGAGTTCCGCAACCGCGCGAATTACCACGTCCAATCGTTGTCCGCGTCCGAAATTTCCCGCGTACATAAACCTAACGACCTTGCTTTTCTCCGCGTTAAGGTCTAGAGAAAGCAAGGACGCGTCGGCATGTTGGGGGATATAAGTCAATCTTTCGCGCGGATAACCCAAATATTCCGTGAAGTAGTCGAGAAAAGGACGCGAAGTTACCGCTATCTGATCGCAAGAGGCGTATATCTTTTTTGACGTCCCTTTGACGAAAGGAAAAATCGGGTTCTTTCTCGACTTCAAGACGCCAAGGGCGCTTTCCGGCCAAATATCGAGGCAATACAACAACAAGGGCGCGTTGTTTTTCTTGGCGTACTTGACCGCCGACATCGCCTGATGAACCGGCGAAAGTTGATAACAAAACGCAAGGTCGAAATCGTCGTCAAGCTCGAGCGCCTTTTTACTTGCGTTACTTACGAAACTATAATAATTCCGAACGAGATTAAGCGCGCCTCTTTTTCGGGGACGTTCCGAAACGCGCAATACTCTAACGCCGTCGAGGTTTTCTTCTCGTCTTTCACCGTTTCGGTATCCTTCGTATATTTCGCCCTTAGGGTAGTTGGGCAATCCGGTAAGAACGGTAACGCAATGCCCGCGTCTAACTAATTCCGGCGCGACTTCGTTGATTTGAAACTGCTCAGGGTAGTAATATTGACTAACGATCAGTATCTTCATCTTGTTCTTCTCTATACGCCGTTATTCAACCAACTCTAAACGCCGAACTGCGCATTAATGCCCTCGTACGTTGCAAAACGTCCTATCGTTTTCTCTTTTTTATTTCCCTTCGATTTTGCCTTTACTTTTACCAAGTAAGCAAAAGAGGACGAGGACTCTAAGACTCCTGAGACGCGACGTTGGGATAGGAACGCTATGCGCCTATACATAGAGACAATGCGCGCGTCTTCGTAAAGGATTCAAAAAACTTCACTAACCTCGTAACGACGACAGGGAATACAAGACCTGATGCAAACATTATTAGCGTAGTTGCAATCCACGAATTTACATACGTTTTTCCTAACGTTTCAAATACGTTTTGTATCGGCAACGACAAAATATAAACAGGAAACGTGAACTTGCCCAACCGATCGAGATTAAACCTAAACCTTGACAGTTCTATGCCCAACCCAATTAACGCCAACAAAGAAAAAACGTATACGATTCCGCCGAGGTTGCGATACTCCGTTTTATTAGTTATTCTCTCTATGACGACAAATAAAAACAAAGATAATAAAACGATAAACCTACGTACGTTTTGATTCTTAAATAACAAGGCAAACGGTTCATAACGAGCGAACGCAACCCCCAACGCGTACCAAATAAGGTATAGTTTTATTTCAAATATGGTTATAAATTCGCCATAAGGAACTTTAATATTCGAAATAATAAAATACGCCAAAAGAAACGTTATACATACGAGCTTATTTTTTATTGTACGGAACAAAGCGGGCGAGATCGCGTTTAATATGAACAGAGCGGGAAGAAACCACAGGTGAGGACAAACGGCGTAACTCGGTCTCAAAAAGATATTGAACAACTCGCCGAACATACTTGACGAAAGTCCGTCGGTCATATGCGCGATTAAAGACTTAGGTAGAAACAACGCCAGTTGAATAACGACGTAAGGCGTCAGTAATCGTACGGCTCGCTTTTTTAAATATTTCGCGTAACCATATTTCTTGATCGAATTATTCTTTGAAAGCAAATAACCCGAAGCAAACATAAAAGCTACGGCGCCCGCGCGACCAAAGGTCGTATGAGCCTCCGAAATATATGAAGGATATTCACAATATTTACTAATAGAATGATGCGCGACTATCAACGCCATAGAAATAATCTGGACGACGGTAATCCATTCTATTTTTTTTTGAGATTCAACGCTTTCAATCGAATTCGTCATTGTGCAACATCCTCTATTGCCGCAAGATGCGCTACGTCTTCATTCAATCTATAATCGCTATAATATGCCGTCGACGCGACTTTGATCGACCAAATCAAACAACGGAACAACGACGCATCGCAACGAAAGCACATCATCGCTTTCGTTTTTTCATTTCCCTTCGATACTTCATTACCGCTTCTATCGAATAAGCAAAGAAGGGTAAAGGATCTTTGAAGCTCCATATTTGATCGACCGTGTTTTTCCACGAAAACCACGACGGCTTGGTCTTGAAACGTTCGGGCGAACTCAGGAACCACAACAAGTCGGTGTGCATATAACGCAAACAAACGCCTTTTTTGTAGTCGGGATAACTTGTTACTTCTTGTCCCAATTCGTCTTCGACGATCTGTCTCGCGAAATTAACGCCCGCTTTAAAACAAATTTTCACGCTAGCCGTAATTCGCGGATTGATTTCCATTACCTTAACGAGTCCGTCTCGAGGATCTTCGATTAAATCGACGTCGCCATAACCGCGCCAACCTATCTCTTGTAACAAGCGGACGGAACTATCGGCGACGTCTGGACGTTCGACCGTCGTACTACAACAGGTCGAACCTCCGTCGATCGGAAACCACCTTGTTTTATCAAAAACGACGGCGCTTTTGACTTTACCGTTTCTATCGACGTAAACCTCGCATTTGTATTGTTTGCCCGTCTGCGGAACGTAGTCCTGAACGACATACTCGTCAAACGAGTAATCACGGTAATTTTCCGTTAAATCTTTTTCATCGCGAATACTGTGGAATCCGATCGAACCGTAACCGACTCTCGGTTTGATAATAAAAGGATACCGAATATCCAATTTTATGACGTCTTCAAACGACTTTGCGTCGAAATAAGTTTTCGGGCAAGGAACTTGCGCGTCGTAACAAGCGCGCATCGTTTGTAATTTGTCGCTTGCTTTTTGAAAGACGTCCCAATTATTTACAGCCGGTTTGGCATAATTCGAAATTTCAAACTTATTTCTTGCGAGAATCGTCGCCGGACGATCCGACAAAGGAATTATCAAATCATATTTTTCCCTACTTAATTCCCTGAACAAAACTTCCAAAAAACTTTTTTCATCGTCGTAACGCCAATTCGCCAATATCTTCTTATTGGGACGCCATGAGACGTACCCAAGGTCTAATTTACTCGCGTTTAAAGTCGCGACGTAGCAACCGTCTTTGTGCAACGCTTCCATAACGGGCATTATCTGCCTGTTTGAACCGTCGATTAATAAAACTTTGACCTTGCTATTGGCGCTCATTGACCGTTTATAAACATCTACTCTTGGGGAATTGGAACCGATTTCTCTTACGCGCTATACGCAGGGACAAAAATCGCGTTTTAACGTAAGTTGCAAAACGTCTCGCAAGCGTGTGATTACAACATAAAAAACGACGCGACGTCCCTCTTTCCGATTTCAAGCAGACCGCGCGCCGTTCGACTCCCGATCATTCCGGCGGCGCCAGTGATCAAGATCGTTTCTTTCGGCTTCGATTCGTCGACGTTGGAATTCATTTCAATTCTCTCTGACGTTTGCGGTTAGTTCGTTCAAAATTCTCTTACGAACCGACCTACAACCGAAACTCGACAATATGCAAAGAATCGTTTGCCAAATAATCTTCAAGTCGTACCTAACGCCCATTTTTTTGACGTAATAAACGTCTAACTTGAGCCTAGTCGGCAAGACAAGCCTTTCGTATTCCGCTTCGTCTTCAACCGTATCCCCGTAAACGTAATCGTACAGAGCCGAAGGTCCTGATAGACCCGGTTTGACAGTTCCTGCGACGGCGTATTCGCCCGCGCGGACGACTTCGACTTGATCGACGGAAGCGGGTCTTGGTCCTACAACCGACATCGAACCT
>JAZUGM010000387.1:0-2747 GCA_045641205.1 Thermoguttaceae bacterium | reverse complement strand
CCAACGTTTCGGGCGCCGAATTTGTCGACGAAAAAGCGTCGGACGCCTCGCCCGCGCCGGTCGAACTCTTCGTCGCCGTTCCGCCCGTCGTCGGCGAAGAGTTGCCAAACGACCAGTTACGATTCCTTCTTACCGCCGACGTCCAAGACTTTCCCCTCGGAGAAGAACTCAGAAACGCGCTCGTTAAGTACGATAAAAAGGACGACTTCGAAAAATTGCGACTTGAAGGAAAAGTCGACGGTCAAATTCGCATCGCCTATCGAACCGATCAAAAAAAGCTGGGACTTGAATTTGACGCGACGCCTAAGCCGGGTTCCGTTTCCGCCCAGCCCGACGGTTTCCCCTTTGAACTGAAGGATATCGAAGGGCAAGTCGCTTATCGTGAAGGCGAAGCGACGATCAACGGTCTACGCGCTAAGTGCGGTAGAACGACCTATTCCGCAAATCTCCGTTATACCGTCGACCAACAAGCCGGGTGGACGTTGGATTTGTCTCCCTTGCGCGTCGATCAATTCCAACTCGACCGCGATTTGCAAAGCGCCGCGCCCGTCGGCTCGTCAGAAATTCTTACGACGCCCAATCCGACGGGCTGTTTCAACGTCGACGGCGCCGTTCGATTAATAAAATCCTCCGATCCCAAAGCGCCTTTACGCGCACAATGGGACTTGCGACTCGTTATGCAACAAAACGCCGCAAGATTGGGCGGTTCTATCAAGGGCGTATGCGGAAGAATGAGAATATACGGAGTCGCCGACGGTCTTTCCAAACCGAACTTTTACGGCGAGTTCGATTTGGATTCCCTGTATTATAAGGAGTTGCCGATCTCCAAATTGACGGGTCCTTTTTATTACAACGGGAAAGAATTCTTCTGGGGTCGAGAGGCGCCTCCGATAAGAAGAGCGACGGTCTATCAATGTCCGTTTTTGAAATCCAGAATCGACGCCAATCCTATTTACGACGTCCTTCCGATGAAAATAACGCGGATCAGACCGCCGATTCCCACAAGTTCCGAGGTCGTCGCGCGCGCGCAAACATCCGACGTCGGCGGCGCCTCGCCCGGTTTTAACAACGTTCAACCGGCGGTTAATCCCGCGACGGTTCCGACGCTTGTCGAACGCGATTCGATCTCTCGTCCCGTAGTCGACGCCGCGCAAACGAACGCGTCCGTTACGACCGACGACGGGCGTCGATCCCTTAAAGCGACGGTATTTCAAGGTCAAGTTCGTTCCGACGGCGCGATTTATTTCGGAGAAACGCCTACTTATCGATTTATCGTCGGCGCAGAGTCCTGTTCCCTCGCCGAGGCGTCTCGTTTTTTTGCGCCCGGCTCAAAACCTCTTAAAGGAAACGTCGAAGCGGAAGTCTCCTTGCAAGGCGAAGGACGCAATATCGCCACGCTCAAAGGGTCGGGCAGAATCAAAGTCAGCGCTGCGGAACTCTACGAGCTTCCGGAAATTATCAAAATATTCCAAATATTAAGCGTTCAGGAGTCGGATCGTTCATCGGCGTTTGATCGTTCCTCGGTCGATTTTCAAGTATTGGGGGATCGCGTGCAGTTGACGCGCGTTTCGCTTGAAGGGGACGCAATGACGCTCTTCGGCGACGGCTGGCTAACGATTCGCGAGCAGGAAAAACTCGTCGATTTACGCCTTAACGCGCGTTTGGGCAATTCCTCTTCGCAAATACCGATCATTTCCGACGTCATCGGAGGCGTCGGGGATCAGCTTGTCCAAATTCGAGTCGAAGGGAATTTATCTTCGCCCGTCGTCCAACGCGAGAGTATGCCCGGCGTCAAAAAAGCATGGTGGAGCGTCTTCCCAGAGCAAGAACCGACCCCGACGGGCAAAGCGCCCGAACAAACCAAACGTCCGATTTTGGACGCTTTCAAAAAATTGACGGGGCAACAATAACGGCGTCCGATTCGTCGCGTTCGACGACGCGCCAAACGGCGGCTGAATCAAAATATTGACAAATCAACGTCGTTAGGGGTTGTAGAGGAAGTTTTGAGACGGTACAATAAAGGCGTCGAAGCGTAAGTTTCGAACGCTTTTGTTTTTTTGTTTTATCAGATCGACGACGGAAATTTTTGTTCGTTGACGTCGGCGCGCGTTTTTCATATTTTCCAAAGAACGGAAAGCCGGGGCGTATGTGGAAAAATTAAATAAGGTCGTCGTTAGACTCTATCAAGACGTCGTGTTTCGTTGCGTATTTGGTAGAGAAGGTATGGAAGTCTATTTGATCGGATTGTTAAACGCGATTTTTTTGCAATTCGGCTTCCCTCCGATAAAAAAATTAACGATAAAGAATCCCTATCAATTCCCGTCGAACGAAGAACAGAAAACTTCTATTTTGGACGTCTACGTTAAGGACGAGAACGGGCGACGAATCGACGTCGAAATGCAAACGCATAATCAGGCGTTTTTCAACAAACGCGTTATTTACTATGCGGCGCAAAATTTCGTCGCTCAATCTCGCAGGGGTGAAAAGTACGGGCGGCTCCGCCCCTCTTTCGTCGTCGCTTTTGTACGGTTCCCCATTCCCGACCGTCCCGACGACTGTTGGATCGACGTTCAACAAATGCATTCGCGCCAATATTCAAACTTATGGTACGACGACTTAACCGTTATTTACGTGCGTATTCCAGACAAGCCCGGAATGCGGATTCCTAAAAACCTATCTCGGTCGCTAAGAGATTGGATACGTTATATTGGTTCTGACGTTACCCCGAGGCAAGTCGTCGGAAGAAT
>JAZUGM010000386.1:0-21421 GCA_045641205.1 Thermoguttaceae bacterium | reverse complement strand
CTTCGTTGTTGAGAATGGAGTCGGTGTAGCAGATCGGGACGCCGTACGCTTCCGTCGGCATAGAGATCGTGTTTCCTTTCAAGGTCGACCCGCGCACGGTCAAGGTCAACATACGCGACGCGCCAAGGAGAACGCCCGCTTCCGGCGTCATAAAGATAACGTCGGGGCGTTCCTTCATTTTATTCAAGGCGAGCATAAAATGTTCGTCGGTCAACGCGGTCGAGGACATAGAGCCGACCGTGCCGAAGGTCGACGTGTCGATATTCGCGATTCGACCGACGGCGTATTTCGATTGAACGGCGACTCCGGGGAAGAATTTAATATCCTGCTGGAGCCACGTGATCGCCTTCTGATCGCCGCCGGACGTTATGTAGTCGTGGACTTCGTAAATATCGGAGACGTCGAACGACCCGCCTTGCCCGAAAAGCCACGTAACGCCGTCAAACGGACTGAATTTTACCATATACGCCGAAGTCAAAGTCGAGGTTCCCGAGACGGTTCCGCCCGCCGACGTTATTAAGGACGAGTCGACCAGCGGTTCGATTCCTTGGAAGCCTTTGTCTTCGGCGCCCGCCGTCGACGCGTTCGCGCCGTGTCCATAGAAGAACTGAACGCCCAGCTTGCGGATCGCGTCTTGAACGATGCGGACGGCTTCGTTTTTCATATAGGCGGCGCCCCGTTGCGGATCGATCTTGACGAAATCTTTGTCGAGTCGGAAATACGACCCGGCGGGCGCGATGCGGAAGTCGCGCAATTCGTAATTGCCCTTGGAGACGCCGACGCCTTCGTTCATAGCCTTGAAAATATCGACGGGCGTTGAATCGAGTCGGCTTATCGACGTGAAGACGTCCTTTTCGACGGTCGTTTGTCCCTTGCCTATGTCAAAGGTATTGCCGTAAAGGTCGTATCCGGTGAACTCGGGGCAAGAGACTTTGACGTCTTGAACGACTTCGTCGCCGCCGATTCCGTTGAATTTGAGTATATCGTGCCAAGTAACGCTCATTTGTTAGGTTCCTTTCTTTATTACGCCAAGTAGTCGATTCCGTATTTCAGGTTGGCGGCGGTCGAGCCGATTGTCCCCGTCGAAGTAACCGACGACGCGGCGGCGATGCGCCAGTATCGGTCGGAACGTTGCGTCGGCTTAAATTCGAACTTCTCGCCGGAGTAGGCGGTTCCGCCCGTGATTGTCGAACTTCGATGCGTGGTTACGCCGGAAGCGAACGTCGCGGAATCGCTCGACTGAAGCGAGAACGCGCAGGCGGTGTTCGCGGGAAAATGGGTCGTGGTCGCCGCCGGGAAATAGACGGAGAACAAAAAGTCTTCGTTGCGCAAGCCCAAATTGTCGACCGGTCCCAAATCGATCACGCCGGAATAATTCGTCCCGGCGGACGCTTTCACGGTTCCTGAAACGGACAAATCGACGTCTTTTCGGTATCTGCCAAGAGCCGACATAGTATTCCTCCTTGTCATTAAGTCGTTGCGCGACGGAACGCGCCGCGCGGGTCGAAAGAGCGCAAGAGAAAAAACGCGCTCGTTGCGTTATATATATAACGTCTTTTAGAAAAGTCAAGTATTAAGAAGACGCGCGAAAATCGTAATCGATTCCTTGCTAAGAAGATTGATAAAAACGGTTGTTTCCAAAATGGGAACAACCGCGCTTAGATCGATCGCTTACTAAGAAGACTTAACGTTAGACGGAGCGCAACGAAGCGACGTTCGAAAGTTCGGGCTTGCCGTTTTTCCAGAAAACGCGCCCCTCAAAAGAAAGCTCGTCGTTAGGCGCGAGCGCTTCGTAAGCGGTCTGAAAATCGTCGGCGTTAAGGAACGTCTCCGCGTCGTAGGAACTGCCGTCGTCTTTCAAGATACGAAAAACGACGATCCCAGACGGGCGTTCGTCCTTAGCGTCCCTTTTCAACGCCGTCAAGGAGACGACTAGCGCGCGAAACGTTCCTTTTTCTTCGCGGTCTTTCGGGCGCGCCGCTTGCGCCCAAGTCTTTAAGAACGCGGCGCGTTCTTTTTTGAAATAGACCGACGAAGGCGCGTTGGAAGAATAAGGAACTAACGGCGACCAGTCGACGACGACGTTTAAATCGGCTTTTCCGTCGCAGGTCGTTTCGAAAAGAGCGTCAAGAAGATTCGCGCTAGTCGACGCGCCGAAGGTCGATTCGAGAACACGCGCGGGGTCGGAATCCAGTTCGGAACTTCGCGATGCAAAATCAAGCGTTTTCACGACGTGTTCAAGCGCCTTTCGGAAAAAAAGGTCTTTCGTTTCGTCGAAACGGCCGTCGTCGTCGAGCGCGTTTAACGGAACTTTGACGTTGACGACGTAACTTCCTTTTTCCGTCTGCCCAAATTCCGCGCGTTTCATCAATTCGTCGACGCGCGACGAAAACGCGCGTTTGTGAAGTCGACTAGGCGATTCGACGTCTTTAAGGGACGCGCGCAACGTTCCTAATATGCCGTCGACGAGCTTTTGAACGAAAAACAACGGCGCCGAGCCGTCGGCGACGCGCTCGGATATGATTCTGAACTTAACGCGATCGACGCGCGGATTCTTCCATTCGTTCAAAACGTCGACGATCGGGCGCTTTTCAAAGAGCGCGATCGCAAGCGCGGCGTCTAGAATTTTCGGCGGTCGTTCCGTTCCTTCTTTTTTCGGAAGGTCGACGACGTATTGTTCGGGCTCTTCCTTCGGTCGTCTAAACGACTCAAAATCCCTCGTCGATTCAAAGAGAATCCAGCCCTTCGTTTTGAGAAGGTCGGCGACGGTCGGCGTTGAAATCGACGAAGCTAGCGCAATATTGGCGTCCGCGAAAAAGTCAAAATTATTCAGGTTGAACATAACGCGCCCCCTTTCCTTCTACCTTGGAAGTTACGACGCCGCGCAACGCTTCGGGCGTCAGTAGCGACGTTTGCGGAATGAACAAAGCGTTCGTTGATTTAGCGACGTCAAGCGGAAACCCGACAAGGGACGTCCAATAAAGGCTTTTGCGCAAGGTTACGCCGTCGTGGTCGACGGTTACCCAATCGCGTTCGTCGCGTTCCGAGGGGAGGACGAAAAGCGCAAGAATTAATTCGAAATTCCAAGACATATAACGGCGCAACTTTTCGACTGGAACGTCAAGACGCCAATATTCGACCCCGCGCTTTTTGACGGAGACGGGACTTCGCGTCGATTTAAGTTGCACGTGAAGCGAAGTAGACGCGAGCCCGCTAATACGAGGCGAAAAGACGCCTTGAAAACAACAACTAACGTCGACGCCCATTGCGTCGGCGTTGTGAGAAGACGGGAGGAGCGCGCCGCCCGCTTGAGCTAAGACCGCGTGAAAAGCGACGGCGCTTAACTCTTCTTGTCGACGCGCCAAAAATCCTTGGCGCAAAATTTCCGCGTTATTCATATCGATACTCGGGTAAACGGGCTCTTTCGGCGCGACGACCGTCGCCGCGCTCTTGGCTATTATATTATTCCGACCTTCCCTTGCAACGGGGGCTTAGATCGATCGCTTACTAAGAAGATTAGAAAATAAAAAAATCTTGAAAAAATTTCAAACGCCGTAAAATCAAAGACAGAAACGTGAAAGAAAATTTAAGAATTGTAGAAAATTACGGAAAAATTCAAAATATTTACGCATAAAACGCGGGTTCATTGCGACTATATGCAAAAGGAAGTTCAATGGAAATTCCAAACGGAACGACTATTAAGTTCGACGGCGGTTCATTTGCAGGAACGACGCCTTCCGCTGTACAATTTGCTGGCGCAACCCTGTTGAACGCCGTCGGATTTAATTCCAGCGTCGAGTTCTTACCAGACTATACGCTCCCCCTTTCCTCTTCTCTCTGTCTTGCCGGGGGGAGCGTCTCTTTCACTAGCGCGACGATCAACGGTTCGCTTGAACTGAACAACGTCGAGCTTTCTAACGAAGACTCCGAAACAGAAGACTCCGAAACTAGCGTCGCCGTCTCGGGCGCGTTTTCCTTTTCCGGCGAGTCTCAATCCTTCCGACTCGATAGGATAACGCGCTCGGGCTCCGGCTCCGTCGCGATTCATTGCGCTTACGCCGAAGGGACGTCGTGGAGCGTCGACGAACTGACAAGCGAAGGGGACGTTAAGATCGGGTCTTTGACTTGCGACGGCGCCGTCGACGCGATGGCGGTCGAGGGCGACGATTGGAACGTCGGGTCGCTCGATTGCTTTTCCGTCGACGTCGATTATTTGATCGCGGATCACGCGTCGATTAGCGAAAACGCCAACGGAGTTAGTTGGACGATCAACGGGTATTTAATCGTCTTGGGAAAAACGAACGTCGCGACGTTGACGACGAGCGGTTACGTCGCGCTTGGGGACGACGCGACCGGCGTTTCTTGGAGCGTCGGCGGGTATTTGACGCAACTTGCCGAGATAGGCAATACGCCGATCGCGTTCAACGTGCCGACGCTCGAATTGAACGGGACGTGTTCCGTGTCGTTGGAAAGCGTCGTCGACTTGACGCTGTGGGGAAGCGCCGCGCTTGACGTTAGTTCGAATACGACGTTCGAAAGTCTGACGACCAAGAGCGGGGCGTCGATCGTGTTTTCGAACGGCGCGATTTTGAAGGCGACGGAGGACGCGACGTTTAGCGGGTCGACGTATTTAACCGGCAAAGGATATTTCGTCGTTCCTTCGGACGCGACGACGACTAATTTACAAAAGGCGGAAGGCGCCGACGTTCGAGTCTGCAAACTCGGGGCGGACTTGTCGGCGCTTTCCGCGTATTGTTCGGACGGCGAGAACGTCGTCGCGACGGCGACAAGGGGCGACGCGTCGGTTCCGTATCTTACGGAAGTTCTTGTCGGGGAAGACTGGATACTTTTAGACGCCGAAGAAACGGACGCGACTTTCACGACGGAAGCGCAAGGGCGCGAAACGTTGGTCAGAGCGTTCGACGGCGTTCAGTTCTTTACGACGTCCGTATATTGCGCCCCGCCGCACGCTTGGCTGACGTACGCCAAGGCGGTCGCGGTTCAAACGGACGTATCTTGGAAAATTACGACGGACTGGATTATGGCGAGCGAATATTGCAGAGCGGGCGAGGCGATCGTATTACGAGCAAGGATTGAAAAGTCGGAAACGTCGGAGCCGTTGACGGCTAGCGAAGTCGCCTCTATTTCCTATACGTGTTACAAAAAGAGCGTCGTTTGGGGCAAGGAGTCGCGAACGGCGGTCGAGGGGCACGAAAACGTTTCCGTGCCGGTCAACACGGTTTTCGATTCGCTGGTTACGGACGACGCGCTGTGGACGAAAGACCAGACCGGCTATAACTGGAAATACGAGCCCGACACGACGTCGAAGCCGATATTTCCGACGCCGGGGAAATATACGATCCTTGTTACGATTCGAATGAACGAAGGCAACCCGGCGCCGATTTACTTTGAGGTCGAGGCGAATTGAGGCGAAAGGCGCTCGAGGGCGCGTTATTTTCAAGCGAGAATAAACGATGAACAAACAAACCGAAGAACCGAAAACGTTTTTTGCGCGCGTCGTAGCGTTGGAAGACTGGGGGAAACCAGACGACGAACGACCGCAAGGACGCGTCGATTTTTACGTAGAGGCCGACGAGGGAGACGATTTTAGAGCCGGCGCGGCGTTAGATCAAGACCAGTTCGCGATCGCCCTAGACGCAATGAAAGCGCGAGCGCGCGTCGCCTTTGAAGCCCGCGCCAAAAGGAACGGGAAAGGCTGGGAATTTTGCAGGCTGACAAATTTAAGACGCGCGGAACAAACAAATTTTTAATTGCCGGGTAATTTCGCGTCGAATACGGACGCGTGTTCGGCGGCGTCGTCGGTTCGAACGCGACGACCCGCCAAGGCGCCGGAGCGCGAGGCGCCGAAGGCGTCGACCCTCGAGGAGGGGGGTTAGGTACTTTTCGACCCGATTCTGCAGAGGGCGCGCGATTCCGTCGGAAAAATATATTTTGTTTGTTTTTGAAAATTTTTAGGAGGCGTTTCTGTGGGAAAGAATCAAAACGGCGAGACGAGAAAAGAACGCAAGACGCGCGCGCTGGCGCTCGAGATTGCGCTTCGCGGTCGCGAAGAAGTCAAGGAGAACGCGACGGCGGCGGAAATCAAAGACGCGGAAGATTATCTCGCCGACTTGGCGTCGTTCGAAGGTCGCGTCGAACTTGGCGGCACGTTGCTAATTTTGAAAGACACGATCGAACGCGCGCGTATGGAAGGCGCGTATAAAACGGTAATCGACGGCGCCGTCCGTTACGCGGAGTTGGCGCGACTCGTCGACTTTTCCTCAACCATAACAAGCGCGCGCGCCGCGCAAGAGGAACGGGAAGCGCAAGCGGTCGCGTATTTGGAATCAACCGGGGTAATCAGAAGCGGACTCGATTTACTTGAGGCGGCGCGGTTAGTCGCGCAATACGTCGTCGACGAAATCTTGCCGCGTAAAATCAAAGAAGAAAAGGAAGGAGCTAAACAATGATTTGCTTTTATATTGGGAGCGCGGTTAATCTTGCGTTTTTCGCGTTCGTTCTTTACGCGGTCGCAAGAGTCAGGCGTCAAACGAAGGATTTGACGGTTACGATCAACGACTCGCGTTCCGACGCGGAACGTCTCGACGCGTTTGAAAAGGAATTGCGCGACCTTGAAAAGAACGCTTCCGCCAAGGCGACGCTCGACGTCGCGCTCGAAGAACGGGTCGACGGGATCGCGAGCAAATTGAACGCGCTGTGCGCGGCGATCGACGCCGTTCAAAGCGAGGCGGAAGCGCGCGTCGCCAAGTTGCGCACAGATTGCGAGTCGACGGCAAAACTTGCGCTCGATTGGAAGAACGAAGGGTTCGCGCGACTGGACGCGTTGGATCAGGGCGCAATGGACAAGGCGGGAAAGATCGACGCGCTCAAGACGGGCTTCAGGACGCTTAGGCAATCCCTAGACGACCTTGCGGCGCGCTTTGACAAGATCGAAAAGGAACACGTGCAATACGCGAAGGCGCGCAATTTTGCGGTCGACGCGTTTTACAAGTCGAATCGAGCGGTTCGCGAATGTTTGAAACAATACGAGGAGGAGACGAATGAGAACGCGACTATATAACGTTTATATCCTTTCGTTGGCGCTTTTCGCCGTATTCGTCTTGGCGCCGTTCGAAGCCGGGGCGCGCTTTGTCGTCGGTCGGAGGCGCGCGAATGGTTGAGGACGCAAGAGAAGAAGAATTCGACGGCGTGATCAAGGATATGGCAAGCTGGGCGTTGAAGAGCGGGCGCTGGGAGTTCAACACGCGGGAAGACTACTTGCAAATCGGACGCGAGACGCGGGTTCGATTTGCGGGCAAGCTGGCGGAGTTCGATTTGCAACACGCGAAGCGTTATTTGGGGCTGGCGATCAAGGGCGCGATTCTTGCCGACAGACGTTTCGGATTCGTCCGACGCGGAACCGTCAAAGTCGCTCGAAGAACGATCGTCTTTCAATTCCCGGAAAGGAAGGGCAAGGAAGGCGACACGCTGAACTATGAAGATATTTTGGCCGACGCGAAACAGGGCGCCGAGTTCGAACGCGTCGAACGCGACGAAGAACGACGCAAACTGCTTGAATACGTCGACGGGGTAAGGACGTGCGGACGTTCGAAGACAAAAGAGATGATGCGCGATTTTGTTTACGGAGCGTCGATCAAAGAGACGTCGCAAAAATACGGCGTTCCTTATACGACGGCAAGTTCGATTCACGGCAAACTTCTCAACGGCGCGCGCGCCTATTTCGGAGGGGCGAACTAATGGAAGTCGCATATAAGCCGCTGGACTTAAAGCCGGAGAGCGAACGCGCGGAATCGGTCGAGTTCGCGCTTCCTTGGCCGCCGTCGACGAATAATATCTGGCGCGTCGGGAAATCGTTTAGCAAAGACTGGACGAAGCCGCGCGTCTATCGTTCGGCGGCGTATGAGAAATTTTTGGGGCGGGTATTCGCTGCCGCTTGCGACGGGCATATTCCGCCTTTGAAGCGGTCGATACTGTACGACGTCGAACTAATGTTCATACCGCCGAACTTGCAAGAGTACGACGTCGACAACAGGGTCAAGGCGACGTTCGACGCGCTGACTAAGATAGGGCTCTGGAAAGACGACGCGCAAGTCCGCGTATCTAAGTTGGTCAAGCTCGGGATGGCGGAAGACAAAAGAAGTTGCGTTTTAGTCAAAGCGACGTGCCGACGTCTTCCGCCGGAAAAGCCGGACGCGGAAAAAATCAAGCGCTTGACGGCTTGGATTTATCCGGGTCGGGCGCGTTTCAAGAGACAAGAGGGGAAAGAATGAACGAAGAAGAATTTGAAGTCGCGTCGACTCGCGATCGCGTTTACTTTTTCTTACTTCGTTTTGGCGCGTCGACAAGGCGCGCCGTTCAATTCGGGCTGGCGGAGCGGTACGATTCCGTCTGCATAGCGACGAGGAGTCTTGAACGGGACGGGCTCGTCGCGAAAATTACGCAACATGGCGCCGCGCCAAGATTCCACGCGCGACGTTTGCAAAGGAGAAACGAATCATGAAGTTCATTTTTACCGCGTTGGTATCCGCGCTAGTATTTGCCGCGCAACTTGCGCCTTCCTTTGGAACGGAGGCGCGACGGGCTAAGACGGTCGACGACGTAAGGCGCGCCGCGTGCCGGGTCGGGGTCGAGAACGCGCGCGGGACGGGCTCGATTATCGGACTTGACGACCGTTTGAACAAATATCTCGTCTTGACGAATTATCACGTCGTGACGTCGAGTCGACAGGCGACTTGCGAATTTTGGGACGAGAGCGGGAAGCGTTCGAAGACGACGGGCGAAATCGTTTGGCGCGCGCACGACCAGAACAAGCCGTTTGACTTCGCGCTGATCGCGATCGAGCGCTCGTTTGTCGAGGGCTTGAATCTTCCTTACGTTCCTTTGGCGGGAGAAGGGGCGCGGGTCTTTGAAGGGTTCGCGTTCGACTCGGCGGGCTGTCCTAGAGGTCAGTTCGTGGTCGGGTGGGACGGCGGGGTCGTCGACGTGAATCGCACGACGGAATTTACGCCCGGTCCTTATCCCGGTCAAAGCGGTTCCGCAATCGTCGGCTTTATCGACGGAAAGCCGTGGAACATTGGAATTTTGACGTGGCTAGTCGGACAAGAGGGCGCCGACGATTCAAGGGGCGCGTTCATTCCGGTAGGGAACTTGTGGGCGGCGCTTGGTAAGAAGCAACGAACGTCGGAACAGGCGCCGTGGCGCGCCCCGGAGGGGTATCGGGAGTGTCCGTTAATTATGAAAGCGCGATAGCCGCCCTTGAAGACGCGCTCGAGCGAAGCCTTTACGTCGAGGGCGAACGAACGTCGAGCGCGCTTGTCGACGACTTCGCGGGCGTGAAGTTCGGGGGGGTCGTTTTCGGCGAGTGCGCCGTCTTAGACGCGTTGAAAAGCCTTCGCGACCAACGGCGCGCGACTTCCTATTCTCGACGGTTCGGCAATTTTTCCGAAGCCGTCTGGCAAGCGACGCGGGGGCGCAAAACGTTTTTTAGTTCGAATTGAAACGAAGAAAGAAGGGACGGAATGCCCGACGATTATCAAGTCGCGTTGCGCGAATTATCCGCTTACGTGGAGAAACTCCTAGACGAAGTGGGACGAACGACGGAGGAACTTTACAAGCGCATGGAAAACGACCGATACGCGCCGGATTGGGACTTCGCGGAGTTTCACGTATTAAAAGCGTTGCAGAATCTCCAGAAGCGCAGGCGCGCGTATTGTTACTTTCAAAAGAAGGACGGAGAAACCGTCCGTTATTGGCGTCGTTCGAAACGAGGGAACGCCTTCAAATAGGAGAAACAAGGATGCTTTTGAAGCCTATCGAGAAAATAATAGGAACGGTCGTGGTCGTCGGCGTCGCTTTCGGGTGTTTTCAAGCGGCGATTCATTCGCCGAAGGGAAAGCCGCCTAAGGACGTCGCGATACTGGACGCGTCGGAACAACTAGGGACGTTGAACGAATGGAGGGCGCGCCGTCGCCTTCCGCCCTTGCGACGCGACAAGGAACTGGAACGCCAAGCGCTGGAGACGGCGCTTGAAAACGCGTCGTTCGGTCGTTTGCAACACGGGCGGCTTTACGGCGGGGCGCGTTGCGAAATAATCGCGGAAAACCGAACCGGGTTTGAAGAAGCGGTCGAGCAATGGAACGAATCGAAAGAAGGGCACAGGGAAGCGATCCGATCAAGGGAATATCGGAACGCGGGTTGCGCTTGCGTCAAGAAGCGCGGTCGGTTCTATTGTTGCGTTCGCTTTAAATAGGAAGGGGTAAAAAATGAAACGAATCTTAATCGGTCTTTACTTTTTGGCAGGCTTGGCGGCGTCGTCGGTTTTCGGCGCCGATCCGCGTTATACTTTGACTGAATATTCGATGAACGGTTGCGGCGCTTGCGTCGCGGCGTTGAAGGACGTCGCGGAACTGACGAGCGCGGGCGTGGACGTTCGTTGCGTCAATACGAGCGTCGACCCGGCAGGGGAAGCGGAAGCGCGGCGCTACAATTTGCGGCTTCGTCCGGCGTGGCGACTTGCGAACGCGCAAGGAGTCGAAATAGGGCGCTGGTACGGAGCGGGCAAGGCGGGGCTTGTCCTTGCGACGATTCGCGCCAAGTTTCCGACGCCCGACGCGGAAGAGCCGATAGGCGTTCCGTTAGCCGAAGTCGAAGAAGAAGCGCCCGACGAGACGCTGGAAACGATCGACGTCATACCGCCCGAACTTGCGCCAAGCGCCTTGGCGGAGTTGGACGCGTTGAAAGACGAAGCGGAAGAGGAAGAGGACGCGGAAGAGGATTTTCGAGATCGCAAGACGGTTTCAGAGCCGTTCCTTGATTCGTCGTTTCTTGACAAGTCCTTGGACGAATGGAACAGACGCGGCGAAGACGACGAAGAAGAAGACGACGCGGAAGAGTTCGAAGAGGGGGAAGAATCTCAAGGCGGGTTCTTTTCGCCGAAGAATCCTAACCAAGGAGAGAACGAAAGCGAAGCCGAACGCGCAAGGCTCGGCGATCGAATCGCGGATCGCGCGGCGACTACCCTCTTAAAAGGCTTGGCGCCGAAAATCGAGTCGTTTCAGTCGGACGCGTTCGCCAAGTTGGAACGGATCGGGGACAAGGTCGGTTCCGACGTTCGCAACGCGGCGGTCGGGGAATTGAACGCGGCGAAAACGGAACTTTTCGCGCGGGCGGAAAGGGAGATCGCGTCTTTTCGCAAAGAGCTTTTCGAAGAGATCGAAGCGCTGGCGTTCCGCGTTCTTAGATGGTTCGCGGCAATGATCGTCGCGGCGGTCGTAGGGTTTTACTTGACGTTGAGACTAGCGGCGAAAGCGGGGTCAATATGAAGACGTTACAATTTATCCGGGAATTGATCGCGGTACTTTTGGGACTTGTCGCGCTCTTTCAAGTGGTCGTTTCGAACGAACAAAGGGCGCAAGAGCATTTCGAGACGACCGCGCAAGTTTGCGCCTTGGCGGAAAAGGTCGACGCGCAAAACGCGCGGATTGAAGCGGCGTTTCGAACGAACGGGGGGACGAAATGAAACACGATTATTATTACGGGGGCGCGGAAGGCGTCTTTGAAGTCAAGAAGGCTTGTTGTCGCCGACCGAAAAACGGCAGATTCCCGCTCGACCTTAGTATGATCGAACGAAGCCCCGAAGGACGGATTCTTGGGATAACGTATCCAAGGCTTCATTTTACGGCGGAGGAATTTCCGGCGGACAAATTATGCGCGTTTATGTTAGGCGCGCACAAAAGGCTTCGCGTCGTCGACGAACGGGAAGACAAGGCAAACTTGACGCAAGAGGAATCGGACGCGTTGATTAAAAACTACCTTTACTCGGACGGAGAGTTGCGCGCCGTTCTTTCGGGTCCGTTCGCTTACGTCGGCAAACATTCGACCGGGGAAGACCCCGACACTTCTTTGATTGAGAGCATAGAATACGCCGACTCCGTTTTGCCGGAGAGCCAAGAAGACAATGAAACAACTTGAAGAAAAACTGCTCGAAGCGCGGGCGGCGTTGGAATCGGCGCGCGGTTATGCGATTTGGGCAAGAGCGCCGACGTCGATTCGAGACGACCTAGACGAATCGTTATTTTATTTGAACAAGGCGGCGCGCGTCGCGTCGCTTTACAACTCGACCTTTTTTCGAAAGGAGAATCAAACGATGAAAGAACTCTTTGCAATGTTGGACGCTTACAACGCGGACAAGTCTTACGCGATCGCGACGACCGAACGCCTTCAAAAGGTCGGCGCCGCGTGTGAAAAAGCAAACGCGAACTTGGACGCGTTCTTTGAGTCGGCGGGTATGAACGAAGCGCCGGAGGGGGAGGCGGCGCCGAACGGCGAACTGGGCGACGGCGCGTCCGGTCAAGAAGGCGCCGACGTCGCGATCGCGGAGGGGGTCGTCTGATGCCGTATCAACTCGACCTCACGACCGGCACGAAGGAGAATCCGACGCGCGTTCCGTTCCTTAACGGGAAGAAACAGGCGGTCGTATGCGTCGCGTTCGTCGACGAAGCGACCCCGCTAACGGAGGGGGACGCGACGGCGTGTCAAGGCGCGATGCGCGGCACGTTGCAAGCGAACGGGTACGACGTAAGCGACGCGCGATTCGCTTACGTGTTGCAAGCGGACGAAGAACTGCCGTCTTACGTCGACTTTGGAATACACGTCGGAAAAGACTACCCCGACGAAGAGCCGGAGCCGGATTCGGAACCGCCCGGCGAATAAAAGTTGGAACGTCGCGCCTAAAAACGCGGCGTTCTTTTTTTTGGCTTGCGTCCGTTCCAAGGGGCGCGCCCCTTCCCTTTGCGTCTTTGTATAAAGGGGTATAATGGGAAGCGGAAGACGCCGCGCAAATATTGTAAACAAACGACTTACAACAAAACCCCAAAAAACCCCGAGTTTTGTTCTTTTAAGCATGGTTACGAGCGCAAAACATGTCCTTTTCTAGCCCCCCTAAAAAGCAAATGAAGCGGAATCTCGACGCGTTTTCGTCGTCGACGTTAAAAATCGCGCGCAAGGCGCTCGTCGCGAAGGCGTCGGACGTTCGCAAGGCGGTTCAAGCGTCGTTGAAAAGCGGCGGGAAAAACCAATTTTCGAAAACGTATCAGAGTTCGAAGCCAGGCGAGCCGCCAAAGACGCACGGCAAGCGTCTGAAAAGTTCGATTCGATACGAAATCGAGACGCCGGATCGAATCAAGGTCGGGGCGCCGTCGATATCCGGGTCGAAAACGGCGCGCGTCTTGGAACGGGGCGGCGAAGGTTCCTTCACGGAGACGAAACAGCGCGACGATTATTTCGAACGGCGCAAGCGTCGCGCCAAGGAACAGGCGGCGGCGGAACGCAAGGCGAAAAAGAACGGCGAAAACGTCGCGACGAAGCCGAAGGCGAAACGCCCTTATTACGTTCGCGGCGAAAACGGGCAAATCAGACGCGTCGGAAAATACGAACGATTCAAGAGCGAAGGCGCCGCGAAACGCGCGGAAGCGTCGACCGAGTTTCAACGTTGGCGCGATTCCGTCCAAAGAACGACGACCGTTAAAGTCGCCGTCAAGCCGCGTCCGTTCGTTTTGCCCGCCGTGCAGAAGGAAAGCGATCCGGCAAAAGAAAAGGCGCGATATGATCGAATCGCGCGGAGATCCGATTGACGCAAAGCGCGCCACTCTAAAGAGGAATTGCGCCTTCTTGACAACGACCTTATAATAAGGGCGGAAAGTCGCGAAGGCGCGACTTGTTTAAAGGAGGCGGGAAAATGAAAAACGACGAAAAAACAAAGGAACGGGAACGAACGCCTATCGACGTCGACAAGGTTATGGAACGTATCGACCAGAAATACCCGTTTGCGTCGCTTTCGGAAAGCATACGCAACAAGCCTTCTGGCGTTCCGCTTACAAACGCGGAATCACTAGAGGTTCTTCGGTGGGCGCAAGCGCGTTGGGACGAAATGGCGAGGGAAGCGGGCTTGAGGTAACGCGTCTATGGGCGAGACTCCTTTAAAATATAAGGTCGTCGAAGACGTGTTGAAAGCGGCGTCGGAATATTTAGAGACGCTGGCGGCGATCGAATACGACGTCGACAACGTAAACGCGTTTTACGCGGCGGAAAACGAAGCGGTAAGGAAGATTTTTAGAGAAACGCCGCCGTCGATTATGCGCATACTTAACGAATTTGTATATTCGGCGAGAGGGAGTTTTATTAAGAACAGGGGGCTTGTCGAAACCGGCGGCAAAGAAGAACTTGTAAACCTTGGGAAAGCGCATATAGCGGAAATAGAACGCCTAGAAAAAGAACGCGAACAGGAAAAAAGAAAAGAACTTCGCCGCAGAAAAGACGTTCGCAAGGCGCATATAATCGGGTTCGTCGTCGCGCTGTTCCTTGCGATTCTAGGTTGTTGTTTGAAGCAAGGCGCGTTTTATTACGCGATAAGCAGCGCGGGATGCATCGCGACGGCGCTGGGCGTTTACGGGCATAGTTCCAAGGCGGCAAAGCGCCGCGAATGGGAGTAAGAAAAGCCGGGTTGAGGTAACGCGCGACAATCCGATTGAAAGCGGATTGAACGCAAGAGCTAAAATTTGAAGAAGCGCGCAAGAGAACGCCAAGGGAGTTCTTCGCCCCATATGCAAGCGACGAAAGCGAGCGCGAGAGTCGCGCCCTTCGCGTCGCCGTTCCAAGCCCAAAAAACGGAGAAAATCAACGCGACGGCGCAATTCTCAACGACTTTCAACGCTTCAAGGGCGGTTTTATGTTTGCGCGCTCTTTCTACCATTCTTAACTCCGGCGCTTCTACTCGACGCCTCTACTCGACGCCTCTACTCGACTCCCGCGGCGGACGCGGCGTCGTCGATCACGTCTTGCAACCAAAGAAGCGCGTCGATCGCTTGGTCGTCGGAAAGCGCGCGGCCGGGTTCGAGATCGCGCAAACTTTGGGGGAGTTCTCGAAGCGGCGGACGCGCGACGAGTTCGCGTTTCGCGGTCTCCGCTTGGCGTCGGGAACGCGTTCGAATCTTGACGCGCCGTTTGCTCGTCAGTCTATTGGACGGCTTGTCTCCTCTTCGACTCATTGATCGTACTCCTTGCGCGGAAACCGTCCGCTTCGGCGTCGCGTACTCTCCACGACGCCGATATTCTATTACTTCCCCTTTCCTGCTCAAGGGGGGCGTCGCGTTTCGATCGAATCGCGGAGGTAGAATTGACGTAAAGCGCGCCCCTCTAAAGAGGAATTGCGCCTTCTTGACAACGACCTTATAATAAGGGCGGAAAGTCGCGAAGGCGCGACTTGTTTAAAGGAGGCGAAAAAATGGAAAACGACGCGGAACGAAACGAAGCGAAGAGCGCTCGGAAAGCCGAAGCCGAACGGATAATAAAGCTGGTCGACAAGAAAATCCCGTATGAGTCGCTTTCGGAAGGCGTCCGCAACAAACCCGAAGGCGCGCCGTTCACAAACGCGCAAGCGTTGGAACTCTTGCGTTGGGCTCAGGCGCGTTGGGACGCGACCGCGATCGAAGCGGGGTGGTATTAATGGGCGCGGAATCTTCGAACGCGTCGGAAGAAACGCCGACCAAGTATAAGCAGACGGAAGAGGCGCTCGTCGCGGCTTCTAAGTATCTTGAGACGCTTGCGGGGCTTGACTTGGACGACGTCTATGAATTTGCGACGTTGGAAAACGACGCGCGTTCCGAACTTATCGCGTGCGCGGCGCCGCCGCATATTCAACGGATGCTCGCTAAATTCGTGCGTTCCGCGTTGGCTAGTTTCATCAAAAACAGGGCGCTTGTCGAAGAAAAAAACGCAAGAGAACGCGACCAGGAAAAGAGAAACGACCTTCGACGCAGAAAAAGCGTTCGTAAGGCGCATCTAACCGGGTTCGTCGTCGCGTTGTTCCTTTTGATTTTGGGTTGTTGTTTGAAGCAAGGGGCGTTTTATTACGCGATAAGCAGCGCGGGATGCATCGCGACGGCGCTGGGCGTTTACGGGTTCAGTTCCAAGGCGGCAAAGCGGCGCGAACGGTAAGCCGCCGCATATAATGCGGCGGTTGACGTCAACTTCCGACGGACGCTTTTTAACGAACGTACAAAACGACCGACGACGCCGTTTATTTAAAGGGCGGCGTCTGATTCAACCTCAACCGCCGCGTTATACGCGGCGGCTTACCGCGCCGTTCAAAGCCCCGCGTTTACGGCGTCGGTCTTGGCGTAAGGCAATTCAAGCCCTTTTTCTTTGGCGTCGGCGACAAGATTCTTTAAATCGGCGAGATTTTGGGCGACGGACTCGCCGTATTCGTCGGCGCAGACGTAAGGATTCATCAGTCCGGCGTCGATAGCCAAGATCGTTTCTTTGACGCGTTCGCAAAGGCGCCACTTCGGCAACCCGGCGCCGCGCCAGCCGACTCGACCGCGCAAATCGTCTGAAGTAAGCCCGGCGCGCCAAAAAGAATGAATCGGGTCGGACGGATCCGAAAGCCAATTCGGCAAAAGCCAATCGAAAAACATAGAATCGAGCGTTTCCAAGACCGGCTCTTGCTTAATGGAAACCGCGTCAAGATACTGTTCGTATTCGCCCTTATTGCCGGCGAACGTCAGTTGGGATCCGTCGTAAAACGAGTAGGGCAAGTCAAGAGCCATATAAATTTGACGCGTGATCGCTTGCGTAAACGTCTGAAAATTCTGGGACGGCGTGTTCGAACTGACGAACTCGACCGAATCTTCCGTTCCAAGCGCAAGATAAAGCGTGTCGTCGCCGAAGAACGCCTTGGCGCGTTTTTCCGCTTCTTCGTTCGCGGCGGAGTCGTCGCCTCTATCGTTGAATCCGGCAAGGCGCCCCGTCGACGTCTTGGAAACGAGCCCGACTTGTTGTTCTAGTTTCATCTTGGCGAGCGCGTATTCATAGCAGTCGTTCAGTTGCGAAATCGCGCCGACGACGGGGGCGAAGGGGGAAACGCCGCGAGCCTGATCGCGACGAACGCGGTAGGCGATCAAACAAAAATCGGCGGCGTCAATTTCTTTTTCGGGGATCATCACGCCGCCGGAGCCGCGCGCCCAAATCGAATAAGCGACGGCGCGTCCGTCAAGATCGACCTTGATTCCGTGAATCCATTCGTCGGACGCTTCGCCGACGTCGCGCGGGTTGCGGATACGGTCGCCTTCGACGACTTGCAACTTGCAATCGGCGCGTTTAACGAGTCCGACGTCGCCGTCGAGAACGCGACAGGCTTCAACGACGCGCATAAGTTCGCCGAATCCGGAACGACCGGCGGCGTCGCAATTTTCGCGGCGCGTCCACAGGGCGACGCGTCGTTCAAGGGCGTCGTTAAAATCGCGGTCGGAAGTGGACGCGCGAAAACGGTAATTTGCGACGTATTGCAGATGACGTCGAAGGGCGGCGGAAGCGACGGGCGCGTTTCGGAGCAAATCGCGAGCGGCGGAAACGAGCGCGGTTCGGTCGGCGCGGGTAAGTTCGCGGTCTTCGGAGCGGGAGGAAATATAGATAGGTCGACGGGTTCCTTTGGGTCGGATAGCGTCGTACATTAGCTTGACGATATTTTTCATAGCGGCGTCTGGTCGAAAAAGGGGATAGGAAAGAGAGCGCGTGGGCGCGACGACAGGCATATTGTACGCAAAACGGGGAGAAAATCAAAGGGGAAGAAAAAGAAAAAGGCAAATTATCGACGCGCAAGCGGCGAAGGGGGAACGACGGCGCCGTCTGACTAAGGGCGCGAAAACACAAACGAGCCCCGCGCGGCGCGCGCGGAAGCAAGCGACGCGTCGCCGTTTTTGCAAGGGTTCCCCCTCGCTAGCAGGGGGAGCCCGGCAAAAGCGGCGTTCTTTTTATAGAACGCGCCGTTTATATTTCATCTTTTTTTAAATTACGTTTTCATTTTATTCAATCCTTTCTATTTAAAGCGCCCTTTCCTTCCTTCTTTCCCAGGACTCTTTTTCCCAAAATTAAAAAGAATCGCGCGTTTCTTGCTCTCTTGGAATAATCCGTCCCGTCGGACGCGCAGGTAAAACTGATAAAAATATCGCGATTCTTTAAAGTTTGGGGGTAAAAAGCCCCGAAATAGACCCCGAAAAAGGGCGTGTTCCAAACCAACAAAAAGGGTTGCGCCAAGGAGGAGCAAACCAGCCGAAGGGGTAGTTATTCCAGCCCGGCGGCGCGTTGAAAAGTTTCCTTTGAAACGCGCAAATAGTAGGTTTCTTGGGTACGAACGGAGTGTCCCATCCACTCCGCGACAACGTGGGCGGGGTAACCTTGGTCGACCCATTCGTTTTCGCGCGAAACGCGCAAATTTTGAATAAGTTTAGGCCACGGTTCGAGTCCCGCTTTCTTTAAAATTTTGAGGAATCCGGCGTTATAGGAGCGCCTTCTGTCCTCATAAATAAGGAATTTGGCGTCCTTAGGGAGTTCCTTCAAAAGGCGTTCCAATTCCCGCGCGAGGTCGGGCTCGATAGGAACGACGCGCAACCCGCCGTTATAACGTTCGGTTTTTGAAGCAAAGACGGTAAGTCTTCGATTCTTCAAATCGACGGAATCGGGCGTAAGCGCGAGGGGTTCCTGACGTCGGAGTCCGGCGAGTCGCCAAAGGGCGAACAAAACGCGCCAACACTGATTTGGGCAAGCGTCAAGAATCGGTTTGATCAGATCGCGCGAAATAAAAAAATCGCGGGATCGATCGACGACGTAATTCTTTGGGAGTTGTAAAAAGGGGTTGTTATCGACAAACCCTTCCTGAACAGCCCATTTCCCGAACGAACGGAGATCGCCGACCGTTTTAGCGACGGTAGCGGGCGCATATTTAGCGCGTAGCGTCTTATAAAACTCTACCAAAGCGGCGGAGTCGAGTTCGTCGAATCGTACGTTTTCGGGAAAGAAGACGCGAAACCGCTTGAAAGCGACGCGAGCGTGCAAGACTGAGGAATCTTTAACGAGTCCTTTTTGTCGTTGCAGGAACGCGTCGAAGAGTCGCGGGACGGGCATATCGACGTCGTTCAGTTCGCCGAAACAAGCGCGAATTCGATTAGCGACGCGCGCGGGCGCGGCGTGCAAGACGGCGGCGGGGATCGGATCGAGAATTTTCCCGGCGGCTTCGGCGTCAACGCGAGCTTCGACGGCGAGCCGTATAAATTCGGCGTCTCGACGCGAAAAGGAGGCGTCGAGAAAAACCTTTCGCAATTTTCCCTCGAGGTAAAATCTAACGACATAACTTTCTTTTTTTTTCCCGAACCGAGTTTCCACATAAGCCATATAAAACGGGGACAAAACAAGTCGTCCGGCGGGTTACGTATTATTCCAAGAGAGCGACGATCGATAGAAACGTGAAAGAAAATTTTAAAAGAAGGAAATTACCCCTTGTAACAAGACCATCAAGGGATATAATAGAATCGTCGCGTGGAAAAGATAGGGTCGCAGGGTTAGTTCTTAACAATAAGAATCTAAATGCTTTATGTTTTATCGTTCAAAGTCAGAATTTGAAGTTTTACCGCGCGTTTTTTAGAATCTTTAATAGTTGCAATTCATATAGTTAAGAAGTCTATTATATCATATCGTCTTCATACGTTTACATATATTTTCAAACAGTTTAAAATATTGTTCTGTTTAAATTACCGCTATAATTCAACAGTTATAGCGGCGTTATTTATTTTATGTCAACAACGAAAGTCACCTTGTCTTGGCGACTTCAAAACCAAACGACGGCAATTCAAATTCTATACAGGAAGGAGAAGAAAGACTTAAAACGCCGTTTGCAATAAGGGGTTCAATTTCTTTCACTTCTTCTTGGTTCAAATTTACAATTCCCCGTATTGCTTCGTTCTTCAAATTGAAAACACAAACAATTTTTTCATCGTCGCTTGTCCGTAAAAAGGCAACCACGTTTTCCTCTTTGTCGACGTCAAGCCACTTGAGCTTGTTTGAGACCAACGCGCTGTGCGTTTGACGTAATTCTATACATTTTTGTAAAAACTGGAATCTTTTTTGTCCAATCTCCGTTTTTTCTTTCGACCAATCAATAGGCGCTCGTCCAAAAATAGAATGACGCGAGTCGTCGGCTATTTCCTGCCCATTATACAACATCGGGGTTCCGTCCATAGTCAAACAAAGCGTCAAAGCAGTTTGAGCGCAATCGCTTCCCCAACGTTTTTCTCGTCGATTTGCGTAATCGTCGTTTGCAATATCGTGATTGTCCGTATAACGGGTGAACCTAGCGCCATCGGGATTCTTCGCTACGACAGATTCCCAATTCTTGCGAAGTTCCGACGCCGGGGCGTTCTTCGTTAACACGGAATCTAAAGCGCCAAAAAAAGCAAATCCATAATTCAAGTCCATCGTTTCCAATTGGTCTTGATTACGAGTTCCTTCCGCAAGAAGGATCAAGCCCGGTCGAATAGCGTCAAGTCGTCGTCGTGCTTCTTTCCAGAAATCAAGGGGAATACCGTCGGCAACGTCAAGCCTAAATCCGTCGACGTCAAAATCGGAAACCCAATATTCCATATTTTTCCAAAGATACTCGCGTAATTCCGGCGAATCGAAATTAATACCGGGAAAAGACCAACCCGCGTTTTCAATTTTTCCTTGAGCGTCGCGTTTGACAAAATCAGGATGCGTTTCAATAAAAACGGCAGTTGGTCCGCAATGCAAATAAACCATATCGAGCATCACTTTCAGTCCCAAGGCGTGCGCGTTGGCAACAAACGCTCTAAGATCGTCGTCCGTTCCATATTCGGGGTCGACGTGATAAAAATCCTTCATTCGATACGGATTACGCGGGTTGTTCATCCCGGAAGCTTTTTGCCTCGGCGACCAGAATTCTTGTCTCTCATCGTCGTCGGCGACAAAAACCGGGCAAAGATACGCGATCGTAACGCCAAGCTCCGCCAATTTGGGCAGTTTTTTAGCGGCGGCGTTTAACGTTCCCTCTTTTGTGAAAGCGCGAGTATTGATCTGATAAATTACGCCTTTCGTAACGGCGTCCGTCGTAGGACGCGCTCGACGCTGTGAAATTTGCATTTCTTGCGCAAAACTTAACGTTGCCGTCGCCAGCGCCAACGTCGTTAAAATCATCAATTTCTTCATATATGTTTACTCAACCAACGACAACAAAAATTTGTTAGTTTGGACGTTTTACGACTAGACCGAAAACAGTCTTGACGTCTCGCTTGTTCTATATTACAATAGAACAAGTCGATCCTGATTGTACTGATCGACGGCAAATAAATCAAGAAAAAGCCAAAGAAAATTCGGAAATTTTCCTAAACGTATTGGCGTTAAAAATGTCGACTAGAATAATCGGACTTGTCGATTGCGACAGTTTTTTCGCTTCATGCGAACGCGTGTTCCGTCCAGATTGGAAAGGTCGTCCAGTCGTCGTCTTATCGAACAACGACGGTTGCGTCGTCGCGCGTTCGTCGGAAGCCAAAGCGCT
>JAZUGM010000385.1:0-2103 GCA_045641205.1 Thermoguttaceae bacterium | reverse complement strand
GAAATTCCAGCGTTCATTGCAAAACGTCGCGTTTTAACGGCGCAACGTCAACCGCCGCATTATATGGGGCGGCTTACCGTGAACGATTACGGCAAATCTGCGTCAACCGCCGCTTACCGCGCGCGACTGCGTTTCGTTTTTTCAGAACTGCAGCGTTTTTCGGCAAATCTACGTCAACCGCCGCATTATATGCGGCGGCTTACCGTGAACGGTTACGTTAAATTTACATTCGAATCAAAACGTCGGCGGCGTCGCGAAAAAATTATTCAATGATCGCAAGGGGCGCGACGCGCCTAAAGCCGATCGACGGTTAAACGATCGCATAAGGGAAGAAGAGCCTCTAATTTCGCTACTATGCGCTTTTGCTCCGATAAGGGAGGAATTGGAAGCAACATACTTCTTAACTTGGAAATTCCAACGCCGCCTATCATACCGCAAATACTGTCTGTAAAATTATTTACAAAACGAGGGCTTTGTAGGTAACAGAATAAAAAATAAGAATTTAAAACAAAGGGATGAAAACAGCAAAGTTTATTTCCAAAACATACGTCTCGCGTTAAGTACCCGATTTTTTTTCCTGCGCTTCCTCCCTCCATACAAAGCAGAACGCTGTCTCTGGGCGCAATTTTAAAGGATACAATTCCTTTTGGTATATATATGCCGTTTTCGTAATTAATTACGGAATTAAAACCAACGTCTTTTGTGGCAATAAATGGAAAACCTTCACATAAGGTTGAATACTTGCGTTGCTTTTCTTCCGCATTAATACTATTTCCGTTATATACCGCTGAACAATCGCCAATACGTGCCCAAGTCCAATGTTCTGGAATCTCAAAAGGCTTTTCGTCGTCTTTAATTTCAGGAAGCGGGTTCTCCTTTTTAATCTTCCCCGACGCGATTAACGCTTGTTTTTCCTTTTGGATTTCCCGCAACAAATCCGCGCCCGTCCCTTCAGACGCGTCGCGCGCGACAAGACGCCCTTCGATCGCGCGTTGCAACAGACCCCGGCGAAGGTCGTCCGGGAAACTGCGCGATATTTCGTCCAAACGAGTCTTCGCGCGAGCGTAACGCTCGACGAACGGCTTTAACGATTCTAATTTCGCTACTATGCGCTTTTGCTCCGCTAGAGGGGGAAGAGGAAGAACTGTGTTCGCGATGTCTCGTAACACCCAGTTTTTATTCCCTACGCCGCGGGTATGTTCTATACATTGTCGTTGGAAATTAGGCGCCTTGATCGAAAAAAATAAAAAGTCTGTATTGAGTAAATGAACGTTAAACTTTAATAACGCTATGCTAACGAATATACCGAAACGAACGTCCGTATTGACTTTTGCCGGTACGCCGGTAGTTCCGACTTTCGAAAGTAATAAATCACCTTGACAAGGGGCACATCGGTTAAACAAACGTAGGTATTCTTCGTCTGAAATATGTTTGGTTTTTGTTAAATCTAATTTACCGCTACTCATATCTTTGACAGATATAAACGGAACTCCTTTTTCTGTATAATGTGGCGTATTATGAACGCCGTCCACAAGAACGTTAAGAATGCTTCCCAACCTAACCCAAGTCCAACTTTCAGGAATCTCAAAGGGTTTTTCGTCGTCTTTGATTTCCTTAAGCGGCTTTTCTTTTTTTATTTTTCCCTCTTTAACCAGTTTTTCTTTTTCAAGTCGAATTTGTCGCAACAACTCCTCGCCGGTTCCTTCTTTTTGGTCTTGCGGAACGAGCTTTCCTTGAATCGCGCGTTGTAAGAGAGCGTCTTTTAGTTCTTGGGGAGTCATTAGGAGGAATTGTCCTTATATTTTCCTTTAGAGTTTTTTTTGAAATCTTTACGCCGTCAAGCGCGTCGTTTTCCCGCCCGTATGTAACGGGCGGCTGGCGCGCCCGCGTCTTACGACGCGGGGTTTAATCGCAACGTCAGTTGATAAATCGTTTCGCGACGTTTTCCCGCCCGTATGCAACGGACGACCGACGTGGGATTTTATGCGCGTCGCGTTTTTTGAACTTAACGTTCTTCTTTTGTTTAGTCTTTCTCTTCGATTTTCGCGATAATTTCTTGTAAAACGCGGTCGATTTCGGCGTTTAACGACGCGCGTTCCTCTT
>JAZUGM010000384.1:0-6736 GCA_045641205.1 Thermoguttaceae bacterium | reverse complement strand
CGCGGTCGGCACCGACGACTCGCACGGCGTCTTCCGCAAGGACTACCTCGCCTACCACGGCTGGACTCGCGTTCGCGCCGCTGAACTTTCGGTCAAAGCCCTCTTTGCCGCAATGAATCAAGGCGCGTCCTACGTGACTTCCGGACTGGAATTTGCCGACGTAAGTTTCGACGCCAAAACGCTTAACGTCAAACTCGATCCGCAAGTCGAAGGCGACTACCGTATTGAATTCGTCGGAACGAAAAAAGATTACGACGGGTCTTGTAAATTCGTCGAAACGGACGGTTCCGACGGTCGTCCGGCGCGTAAAATCGAATGTTATTCTGACGAAATCGGCAAGGTTCTGGAAACGGTCGACGGACTTGAAGGAAGCTATACGGTGAAACAAGACGATCTTTACGTTCGCGCGCGCTCCTTCCGCATCGGCGGCGGCTTCGCCAATCACGGAACCGGCGGCTCGAACACGCCCGTCTTGGCGGACGCCGCGTGGACGCAGCCTTATCGCGACGGCGAAAAATTGTAATCGTCGAGTTTGCGTCGCTTGACGACGTTCGTTTATCGTCGACGCATTTTCCAAGAGCGCGTCGACGATTTTTCGCGCCAAGAGCGCAATTTAACACAGTTTTATCAGAGGCGAAAAAATGACGACGCGTAGAACGACGCGCAAAATTCAAGTTGGAAACGCTTTTATCGGCGGAGACGCGCCCGTGTTGGTTCAAACGATGGCGGCGACCAAAACCTTTGACGTCGAAGCGACGTCGGCGACGATCGACTACCTGCAACATAGCGGCGCCGGGCTGATTCGCGTCGCGGTCGACACGCCGAACGACGCGCGCGCGCTCGGAGAAATTCGCAAGCGAACAACGGCGAATCTTTCGGTCGACTTGCAAGAGAATTTTCGACTTGCGGAACTAGTCGCGCCGAACGTCGATAAAATACGCTATAATCCCGGTCATCTTCATCATTTGGAACCGTCGTTGAGCTGGGAAAAGAAGGTCGAATATCTCGTTTCCGTCGCGCGCGAGTTTGATTGCGCGTTGCGCGTCGGCGTCAACTGTGGGAGCCTCGACCCCGAAAAAGTCAAGCTCTATCGCGAAAAGCTAGCGAATTGCGACGCCAACCCGAACGGCGCCGACGAAGAAGCCGCGTTTTTCGATCCCGCCTTTGAAAGCGCCTTGGAACACGTCGATTTTCTCGAATCGCTCAATTTCGAACGCTTTTGCGTCTCGATTAAAGACTCCGACCCCGCGACGGTCGTTATGGTCAACAAACGCTTTGCGGCGTTGCGTCCCCAAGTCCCGTTGCATCTCGGCGTCACGGAGGCGGGCGCGCCTCCTCGCGGCGTCCTCAAATCGCGGCTTGCGCTCGAAACGCTTTTAGCGCAAGGAATAGGCGAAACGTTGCGCGTCTCGTTGACCGTCGAAGCGAATCAAAAAGCGGCGGAAGTCGAGGCGGGGCAATTAATTCTCGCCAACGTTAAAGCCGGAACGACGATCGATCCGGCGACGGCGCTTCCCAAGCTCAATATCGTCAGTTGCCCAAGTTGTTCGCGCGTGCAAAACGGTCGATTCGTCGAGTTGGCGCGCCAACTCGAAAAGGCGACGGAATTCGCAAAAGACTACCCCTTCAAAATCGCGACGATGGGCTGTCGCGTCAACGGACCGGGCGAAACGGACGACGCCGACGTCGGGCTCTGGTGCGGAGTCGACCGCGTGAATTTAAAGAGCGGAGAACAAACGGTCGGCGCCTTCCCTTATGAAACCGTCGTCGAAAAAGCAGTCGAGCTGTTACGCGAAAAAATCCGCGAGTACGACGCAAAAAATCAATAAAAAACGTCGTTTGATTTCAAAAAACGTCCGAACGAACTCAACGTCTTCCGAAACGGCAGGAATAAATGAGCGCGCCCGAAATCGTCAAAGAACTCGTCCTAAAATTTCGTCAAAATATCGCGCAATACAAGTCGAACGCGTATAACGAGACGGAAACGCGCGTCGAGTTTCTCAATCCGTTTTGGGAGGCGCTTGGCTGGGACGTCTGCAATCGAAAAGGCTACGCGCTCAATTATCGAGAAGTCGTTCACGAAGACTCTATTAAATTGAAATCGAAAACGGCGCTTTCGTCTCGCGCGCCCGACTACGCTTTTAGAATAGGAAACGAGCGTAAGTTCTTTCTGGAAGCTAAAAAACCGTCGGTTCTCATCAAATCGGACTGCGCGCCCGCCTATCAGTTGCGACGTTACGGCTGGTCTTGCGGGCTGGCGCTTTCCGTTTTGAGCGATTTTGAAGAATTCGCAGTCTATAATTGCCGTATTAAGCCCAAGCCAAGCGACAAAGCGGACGTCGCGCGAATCAAATATCTTACTTATGAAGAATACGTCGACCGCTGGGACGAAATTGCCGAAATATTTCACCGCGAAAACATTTTGAAAGGCAGTTTCGACCGTTTTGTCGAATCGAAAAAATCGAGGGCTGGAACTTCCGAAGTCGACAAAGAATTTTTAGCGGAAATTGAGGAATGGCGTCTGATTTTAGCGCGCGACATAGCGCGAAATAATCAAGAAATCGACGTTCGAACGCTAAACTACGCCGTGCAAAGAACGATCGATCGAATTTTGTTCCTCCGTATGGCGGAAGACAAACGAATCGAGCCCGAAGACCAACTCCTTAAATTGACCTCGAAATCAGGAATTTATCAGGAGTTGTTGGAAATATTCTTGAAGGCGGACGACAAGTATAATTCCGGATTTTTCCATTTCAACGAGGAGAAAGAACAATCTGAAATTCCCGATACGATCACGCCGAAGCTCCGTATTTCAGACGCCCCGTTGGCTAATTTAATCAAGCGACTCTATCCGCCGGAATCGCCCTACTGCTTCGACGTCTTGCCCGTCGAAATTATCGGAAGCGTCTACGAAAGATTCCTCGGCAAAGCGATTCGACTCACGCCCGCCAGACTTGTCAAAATCGAAGAAAAGCCGGACGTCAAAAAGGCGAAAGGCGTCTTTTACACGCCGACTTTTATCGTCGACTATATCGTCAAAAACACGGTCGAGACGCTTTGTCAGGGGAAAAAAGTTAGCGACGTCGCCAAAATAAAAATACTCGATCCCGCCTGCGGAAGCGGCTCTTTTTTACTTGGCGCCTATCAAAGCCTGCTCGACTGGCATTTAAAATATTACCTCGAAGAAATGCAGAAGACGGGCAAACCGCCGAAATCGCCTAAATCGCCCAACGTCAAAACACAGAAAGGCAAAGAAACAGCCGACGCGCTCGTGCAAAGTTCCAGCGGCGAATGGAAATTGTCCCTCGCCGAAAAGAAAAGAATCTTGCTCGATAATATTTTCGGAATCGATTTAGACCCTCAGGCGGTTGAAGTCGCCAAACTTTCCCTTTCGTTGCGACTCTTGGAAGGTCTGACGGACGAAATCAACAATGCAAACTGGGGTTTTTTATTCGATCGTATTTTGCCCAATCTTGATCGCAACATACGTTGCGGCAATTCGTTAATCGCCAATGATTTTTATCGTAGTTCCTCCAACGCGCTCTTGGAAATCGAAGACCAACTCGAAATTAACGCGTTCGATTGGAACGACGACAAACAAGGCTTCGGCGCGATTATGCAGTCGGGCGGATTCGACGCCGTAATCGGCAACCCGCCTTATACGGGCGTGATCGACGAACGTTCCGCCGCGTATTTCGCCGAAAAATATCAATTCCAAGATTATCAGAAAGACTTGTATTTGCTATTTTTAGAGCAATATCGCAATCTTTTGAAAAAATCGGGTCTGCTTGGCGTTATCGTTTCCAACACGTGGCTTCAATCGCTAACGTATCGCAATATAAGACGCTATCTTCGATCCGAATATTCGTGGCGTCGAATCCTTCATTTGCCCGAAAAAGTCTTTGACGCCGTTGTCGACACGCACGTTTTGATTTTCGAAAAAACGGCGCCAAGCCTGCAAGACGTCCTCTACGTCGATCAATATTCAAAAAAAGAAAATCGATTTTCACAATTAAACGTTCTCGAGCCGCGATTCCTTCCGAACGACGGCGCGCCGATCAACGTCGTCGCAAACCCGGAAAAACAAAAGTTATTCGCGAGAATTACGGAAGAAAACGCGCCGTTAAAAACGACGCTCGCCGTATTTAACGGAGTCAAACCCTTTGAAAAAGGAAAAGGAACGCCCCCGCAAAATGAAGAAATAATGAAAAACAAGCCTTACGTCAAAGAAGGCGCCAAGCCGGGCGAAGACTGGAGTCCCCTGCTTCGCGGCTCCTTGATTCAACGATACGAGAATCTTTGGAACGAAAACTACTGGATTCAATACGGTCCTTGGCTCGCGGCGCCGCGCGATCCGGCTATCTTTGAAGCCCCGGAAAAAATCGTCGTGCGCCAGACGGGCGATTCGCTCGTCGCGACGCTCGTCCCCGGCGGCTTTATCGCGCGCGACAATTTGCACGTCGTTTGCGCGACGGACTCCGCGCGCGAAAATCTCCGTTATTTCCTCGCGTTGATCAATTCGCGCCTGACTAACTTCTGGTATCAAACGCTTAACCCGGAAAAAGGCGAGGCGCTGGCGCAAGTCAAAAAGAAGCACGTCGAAAGTTTGCCGATTCGTCTGATCGATTTCAGACTCGCTTCAGACGTCGCCCAATACGAAACGATCGTCTCTTGCGTCAAGCGGCTCCTAGAATTACGCAAGAACCTGCGTCGGTCGGACAATTCTCAAGAACAAACTCTTTTGTCGCGTCAAATTTCGTCGCTTGAAAACGAAATCGACGCGATCGTTTACGATCTTTACGAACTAACCGACGACGAGCGACTTCTTGTCGAATCGTCGTCCTAACGCAGAAAAAAGGATATTATGTCGATCAAACAAATTGCTTTAAAAACGACTTTGCTCGCCGTCGTTCTTTGTTGCGTTTCGTCGGTTCTCAACGCGCAGGAATCGCCCAAAGCGCAGACGTTGCACGGCGTTTGGGTCTCGACCGTCTCGAATATCGACTACCCTTCTAAAAGGGGGTTAAGTTGCGACGAAATGCGCCGAGAAGCGGACGTTTTGCTTGATCGCGCGGTCGAAATGCGTTTTAACGCCGTCTTTTTGCAAGTTCGTCCAATGGGCGACGCGTTCTATCCGTCGAAACTCTATCCTTGGTCCGGGTATCTTTCCCAAAAGCAGGGCGAGGCGCCCGACGGAAATTTCGACGCGCTGGCGTATTGGGTCGAAGGCGCGCATCGTCGCGGAATCCAGTTGCACGCGTGGGTCAATCCTTATCGCGTAACCGTCGGCAAGTTGACGCTAGACGATTTGGCGGACGACAATCCGGCAAAAATGCATCCTGATTGGACGTTCCAGTATGGAGATCGTATTTATCTTGATCCGGGCAAACCCGAAGTCCGCGAACACGTAATCGCGGGTATGGTCGAGATCGTCAAAAATTACGACGTCGACGGCGTTCATATCGACGATTATTTCTATCCCGCGCGTAATATGAAGGAAGACGAAGCGACGTTTGCGGAATATGGAAAAGATTTCGACAATATCGAAGACTGGCGCCGCCATAACGTCGACCTGTTAATTAAAGGCGCGAGCGAGGCGATTCACAACGCGCGCGAAGGCGTCGTCTGGGGCGTTAGTCCGGCTGGTATTTGGGCGAATAAATCGAGCAATCCGTTAGGAAGCGAGACGCGCGGCAATCAATGCTATTACAATCTTTTCGCGGACGTTCGCGGGTGGATTAAAAACGAATGGATCGACTACGTCGTCCCGCAAATCTATTGGCATATCGGCTTCGAAATCGCCGACTTCAAAACGCTCGTCGACTGGTGGTCCGACGTCGTGAAAGACACGAACGTCAAATTGTACGTCGGAACGGCGGCTTATCGCGTCGACCCTAAGTCCAAGACGGAAGCGTGGCGCGATCCCGAAGAGTTGACGCGTCAGCTCGATTATATGAAGGAATCCCCGCAAGTCGCCGGGCAGGTCTTCTTTACCGCGCATAGCTTCGCGCCCGGCGCGCCCGCGCGCGACGTCGTGCAAAAATACGGGGAAAAGAATTGGTAAGGAACGAGACGACGTTAAATTTTGAACGTTAAGAAGCGCGCTTCCGCTTTTTTATCAATAATTGTAAAATATGCGCGTAAAAACTTGGTAAGCGTTCACGGAAAACAACGCGCAAGAATCGCCGCGAAAGCGGCGCGCGATAAGACGCCCGTCTTTAGACGGGCGGACGGCGCTTCACTCGACGTTGCGCCGAACAAATTTTTTATCTTTTTACTATCGACGCGTCTTTTTTTGCGATCCAACGGAGGTTTTCGTAATTCGAACGCCTTTGCGCAAGTTAGTTTTCATTTTTACGACTTTTTTTCGTCGCGCTTCGCTAGATTTTTAAAAAATTACTTAAAATTTGCACGTTTTATCGTTTTGGCTTGACAAGCGGATTAAAAACGTATAATTACACTTGACGGGGTTTGTATATTGTGGATTTTTTCGAACCTCGTCGCGCGTTATTAACCTGGTCGTGGCGTCGATATGTTTTTGAATGCCGATTTCCAAATTAACCCAATTAGCCGCGTTTCGCTTTGCTCTTTTCGAGTAAACTCGGAAAGAGTTGGTATGGGATCGCGTTCCGGCGTCAGTCAGTCAGTCAGTCAGACAGTCAGTCAGTCAGTCAGTCAGTCAGTCAGTCAGTCAGTCAGTCAGTCAGTCAGTCAGTCACTCAGTCAGTCAGTCAGT
>JAZUGM010000383.1:0-10225 GCA_045641205.1 Thermoguttaceae bacterium | reverse complement strand
ATGCGGCGGCTTACCGTGAACACTTACTATTTTTCTAAATAGGACTTGTCTATAATCAAAAAAATCGTTATTTTCCATACGATAGAAAGAATTGGCGTCAAACGTTTGAGCGTCGTTCTTTCTTTTTGCGTTAGTCACGTCGCGTTTTTTTCGAGTGGTCGTTATGCCGTACAACCCAAATTATGCCCGTTTCGACGTTTGCCGTCCTTTGCGTTCTCGACGCTTTGCGTCGACGTTCGTTTTGAGCGCCGTTCTTTTAAGCGTCGTTTCGGGTTGCGCTATTCCGCCCTTCTTCTCGACCGACAACAAATATTTACTCTATCTTCCGGGCGCCGAGCGTCGAAGCGATTCTCTGCCCGGTTACGTTCGTCCGTGGGAGCGTATTAAATTAATCGAAGAAAAGGGCGACAAAGGAAAAGACGCCAAAGTCGACGAGAAAGATATTCTTCTAGTACAACTGACGAAGGAATACGAACAGTCGGAAAGCCCGAACGTTCGTCGCGCCGCTCTGGAAGCGATCGCGAAAATTTCGACGAATTATCCAAACCCGGCGGCGGAAAAAATCTTTCGTTCCGCGCTTTACGACGAAGACCTCAATTTGAATTTGTCCGCGTGTCGCGCTTGGGGCGCCTATTGTTCCGAAGGCGCGATTAAGGCGAATAATCACGAACAGCGCAAGTTGGCGCTGGAAATTTTAACGGAACGTTACAAGGAACTGCCCTACTCGATCGCGGCGGGCTCGGAAGAAGAAAACGCGCGTCGTAAAGACGTCCGCGTCGCGATTCTTACCGCGTTGGGACGATTCAAGGAGTCGGATTCGCCGACGCTTTTAGAAACCTTGGAACTTGGCTTGACGGACGAAAAACTCGACGACGGCGCGTTACATATGGCGGCTTGCGTCTCTCTTGGCGAGGTTACCGGGAAGAAATACGCCTACGACGGCGACGCGTGGGTCGAATATCTGGCGTATAAGAGGGGCGAAAACGCGTCGGCGCCGGCGGAGCCCTCTTTAATCGATCGTATGCCTAAATTTGAAGACGCGACGGGGATATTTAAGTAAAATGCGACTTTCGCCTGAAAACGCGACCGCGTTAATAATCGATCTGCAAGAACGAATCGTTCCCGCAATGAACGAACGGGAACGCCTTATTCGACGTTCGAAATTTCTCTTATCGGGCTTGAGCGTCTTTTCCCTCCCTATCGTTCTAACGAGGCAGTATCCCAAGGGATTGGGGGACGTTTTGCCGGAAATATCCGAATTAGCCCCCGAAGCGAAGATTTTCGACAAAACGACGTTCAGTTGCTTGGACGACAAAGCGACGCGCGATTATTTTTCGCTCGACGCGCGCCCGAACGTTTTGTTAGCCGGGATCGAAACGCACATTTGCGTCTTGCAAACGGCGCTCGATTTGCAGGCGTTGGGTAAGAACGTCTATTTAGTCGCCGATTGCCTTTCTTCTCGCGACGCGTTCGACGCGCAGATCGCTCTTGAACGTATGGCGCGCGCGGGCGTCGTCCTCGCGACGTCGGAATCCGCGCTCTTCGAAATGACGCGCGATTCGAAGTCCGCATATTTTAAATCGATTAGCAAACTTGCGACAAGTTGCAAATAGCTCGTCGGCGCGTCAATTCTTGACTTGACGCGTCCGTATTCTAAGATATACTGAAAACGCGCTTTGTCGAGAGGTCGGCAAAGCGCGAACTTTTTGAGGACGCGGGCGGCTCGTCTTTTTTCTCTTGCTGAAAAGGACGGCGTAACAGGGAATTCGGTTTGAATCCGAAACGGTCCTCGCCGCCGTAAGCGGAAAACGAGCGTTTTGATTCGTTTAACTTTTTCCAACGTCGATTCGATTTCTTTTGTTCGAATCGCAAGCCATTGACGTTGCGAGCGTAACGTTGAGAAGGCGGAAAAAGCGTTCCGCAAGTCGGAAGACCTTCCCGCGTTTTGCGAGGCGTTCGGATGCCTCCTAGCGTCGTTTCTCTTGCGAAGGACGAGAGGTCGATCGGGGACGTTCCCCTGCTCAAAAAGGTCGCTCCGTTCCTTGTTGGACGCGCGGTCGTCGTTTCTTGCGCGTCGAACGGTTCTTATTGGGAAGGCGGCTTCTATGAAACGTTTTCTTGTCGCGGCGTCGAAAACCGACGTTCGCTCTTTGTCTTTTACGCGCAAACGCGGTTTTACGTTGGTCGAATTGCTAGTCGTAATCGCGATTATCGGAATTTTGATCGGCTTGCTCTTGCCCGCCGTTCAAGGGGCGCGCGAAGCGGCGCGTCGTATGAGTTGTTCAAACAACGTCCGGCAAATCGGGCTCGCGTGCCATAATTATCACGACGTCCTCGGTTCATTTCCGCCGGGCAAACTGACCGAACCGCGCCCAGACGGTTCCGACGCGGGCAATTATTTCGGCTGGAGCGCGCTCCTTCTGCCTTTTTGCGAACAAGAAAACGTTCGTCGGTTGGTCGACTTCAAAGAAAAAGTCTATTCCGCCAAAAATCAAGAGGCGGGTCAAAAACAAATCTCTATGTATTTGTGCCCGTCAGATCCAGACCGCGAAATCCGCGAAGTCGATTATTACAACCCGGACAAAGGATACGCGCTCGAACGACTCAAACTTGCGCCGACGCATTACGCGGGCGTAATCACCGAAAAAATCTCCGAATACGGCGCGGCGACTAGCGACGGGTGGACGCTTCTGCACGACGAACTTGGCGTAATGTTGACGTCGCGCGCCGTCCGAATCGCCGATATTCTCGACGGAACCTCCAATACGATTATGGTTACGGAAGCGTCTTCTTACGAAAAGGGCTCGCCGAAAACTTACGACAACGGAAGCTGGATCGTCGGAACGAACATATTTAGAAAGACGTCGGCGCCGATTAATTACAAGCCAAACTGCGCGCATTTTGACGGTGGCGCTTTCGATTGGAGTTGCGCCGAATGTAGCGCGTATCAATACGAGACGCGAAGTCGTCATCCCTCGGGCGTCAACGTTCTCTACGCCGACGGAAGTTGTCGGTTCGTTTCGGAAAACGTCGATTTGAACGCGTTTGCGGCGGCGATCACGCGAGCGCAAGGGGAAACGATCTCGCTTTAGCGGTAATCGTCAAAAAAGACGCCGGTTATATTTCGGCGGACGGTTTCATTACCCAAAAACTATGATTTTAAACGAACCGTCGAAACGTTTGGTATTTTTCCTCGTCGCGTGATCAACGTTTTGCGAACCGACGCCACCCGCCGATATGTAATCGGCCCCTCCCCCGCCCGCGTCTTACGACGCGGGGGGATCGCTTCGTCGTTTTTCGTAAAATCGTTTTTTTTCGAAGGGGCTGGAACCTCGCCGTCGTTTGTGGTATACTTGGGGAAATTCGTTTCATTTTTTGACGCGAGGCAGACGATGCAAGAGAAGGACGCCCCAAACGCAAGCGCGCAAGACGACGCTTCTTTGCGCGACAAGACGACGAACGACAAATTTTTTGCCGATTTCGTTGCGAATAAGTCCAACGCGCAAACGTGGTTTCAAACTTTTTTACCCGAAAACGTGCTTGAACAAATCGATTTGTCGACGTTGCGCACGATTCATACTCAAGACGTCGACGCCAACGGAGTCAAGAAGGTCGGCGATATGTACTTTGTCGTCGATATGAAAGACCGCCCCGGCAAAGCGCGACGTCGCGCCGTCTTTGTGATCGCCGCCGAACACAAGACAAAGGACGAAAAGCGCGTCGCAATTCAACTGCTCGGATACGTGAGCGCGTTGCTTGATCGAATGAACGCCGAACCCGAATCCTTCGAGGACGAAAACGGACTTCTGCCGACGCCCTACGTCGTCGTCTTCTCGCAAGACGCGCGCCCGAAAGAACAGCCCGCGCGGTTGAGCGATATTCTCTGGACGATTCCCGGTCTGGAAGGAACCGTGCCGAATTTCGAATATCAAACGATCTACGCGAGTCAAATTCCGATCGACGTTATTAGGAACAGCGAACCCGCGTTACGCGCGTTTCTCTATTTAACGCAAATTGCCAACAAAAAGCATTCGAGCGAAGAAGACGCGGAATTGGCTACGACGCTCCGGCGTCTTCTCGACGCCCCCCCTTCCGACGAACGGCTGAGACAATGCGCCTACGCGTGCTTGAATTATTTTCTTCATCTACGAAAAAGACGACCGGGTATGCCGACCTTGCCCGAACTCAGAAAAGAAATGGAAAAACAGAAAGGCGAACCTATGGAAAGCGGTATTTTGCAGTTTTTTGAGAGGGAAGTTTCCGAACGTTGCGAAGAAGCAAGACAAGACGGAATACAGGCGGGAATACAGGCGGGAAGACGAGAGGGAAGACGAGCGGGAAGACGAGAGGGAAGACGAGAGGGAAGGCAAGAGGGAAAGCAAGAAGGGATTTATGAGATTATTTACAGTAATCTCCGTTCGAAATTTGGTCAAAACGCCGTTTCGGACAAACTGAAAAAAAAGCTCGACGACGTAAATTATTATCCCGCGCTTGAAGAAATCCAATTAGCGATTTGGACGGCGCCTTCCCTTGACGCGTTCAAAAGGAAGGTTGCGAGAATCGTAAACAAATACAAGGACGAGATTCAAGAACTTCGACGTTAGACGAAAGTAAGCGTTCATAGAAAAACGACGCGTTCGAACCGCCGCGTAGCGTCGTCGATTCGAATGCAAACCTTGGTTGGCATATTACGTGAACGATTACGTTTTTTACAGTCGACGCGTCGTTTGAATGTTCGTATGTTTTTCGCAGAACCTTCAAACGCTAATTCTTCCGATAAACTCGGTTTCTCCGTAAACGGGATTTTTTGGGTTTGTCGGATAATTTCGCTTTGATAACGGACGGGTTTTCGGCGGCGCCGATCCGCCCGCGACGCTTTTCCGTGAACGCTTACCGTGATTTTATGTGAAGACAATGTATTCGATCATTACCAGTCCCAATAATCCGCGCGTGAAGAGCGCGGCTCAGTTGCGCGAAAGTCGCGTTCGACGTCGCGAAGGGCGTTTTTTAGTCGACGGCTTGCGCGAAGTCTCGCGCGCTTGGCGGTCGGGCTTCGAGTTTGTCGAACTCTATTGGAACGCCGAAGACGCCGTTAGGGAAGGGGATAGAGTCGATTTAGACGCGACTTTCGCCCGACCTGAAGCCGTCGGACGACGCGCGGAGTTGCGCGACTTCTTGAAAGAGGTCGACCGTTCGTCCGTTCCTTTGATTCCGCTGGCAAAGTCCGCCTTCGACAAATTGCGGTTCGGCGAACGAGACGAAGGGGTCGTCGCGCTTGTCAAAGAAAAATTCTGGTCGCTAGACGCGTTGGAAACAAAATTGAGCCGCGCGTCGAACGACGAAAACGCGTTGATCGCGATTATCGAGGGCGTTGAAAAGCCTGGCAACGTCGGCGCGATCTTGCGGAGCGCCGACGGCGCGGGCGTAAACGCGTTGATTATCGCCGCCAAAGAATACGACGCGTTCAATCCGAACGCGATTCGAGGGAGTTTGGGCGCGATTTTTAACGTGCCGATCGTCGTCGCGCCCGCCGAAAAAACGATCGCGTGGCTACGACGCCTAAAATTCCAACGCGCGACCGCGCTTTGCGACAAAGCCGTTTCTTACGCGCAACTCGATTATAAGCGTCCGACCGCGATTATCGTCGGAAGCGAAGCGGAAGGTCTGACGACCGTCTGGGCGGAAGAATCGCCCGAAGACGCCAAGTTCGACCTACTGAAAAAAGTGCGATTGCCTATGCTTGGCGTCGCGGACAGCCTAAACGTTTCGAACGCCGCCGCCGTCCTGTTTTACGAGGCGCGAAGAGCGCGTTCTTTCTAATGATCGATCGAATTGCAAAGGGGGCGTTATGCCGAAGCGAACGAAAGACGTCAATAAGCCCGTAAAGCTACTCGCTTTTGGGGAAATTTTGTGGGATATGCTTCCCTCGGGCAAAAAAATGGGCGGCGCGCCCGTCAATTTTCTTTATCACGCGCAGACCGCAGGCGCCGACGTTCGCGCGTTGACGAGAGTCGGCAAGGACGAACTCGGCGACGAAATTCTCGAGAACGTTCGACGCTTGAATCTTTCGACCGAACTAATTCAGACCGATCCGACGGCTCCGACCGGCGTCGTCGAAGTCGCCCTTGACGAAAAGGGAACGCCAAGTTATCAAATCGTCAAAAAAGTCGCGTGGGACAATATCGCGACGGAAAACGAGACCTTGGACAAAGTCAAGGAGTTTTTTGCAGACCCTTCCGTTCCGTCCGCCTTCTGTTTCGGAACGTTGGCGTTGCGAAGTTCGAACAACAAGAGCGCTATCGTTCGCCTGATGGAAGCGCTTCCGCGCCACGTGAAACGATTTGCCGACTTGAATTTTCGCGCGCCCTTTTACGCGTATGAAACTACGGATTTTTCCGTCGGCGTCTCCGACTTCGTTAAATTGAGCGTCGAAGAAGCGCTTGAATTGAACCGATTGCTACCCCCGGTCTTTCTTTTCAAGTCCGACGTCGAGGCTTTGAACGACCCGAAGGTTCGCGAAGAACTCGCCGCTAGCGACTCCGACGACCACGAAGTCAAGGGCGCGTTTCGCGAGTGGGCTACTTCCTTGCAAAAAGAGCGCAACGCGGGAACGATTATTCTCACGTGCGGAGAAAACGGCGCGTTTATTTTCGACCGAAAGAAAACGTACTACGAGCCCGCCGTTCCTGTCGCCGTTAAAGACACTGTTGGCGCGGGCGACGCGTTCGCGGCTCTTTGCCTCGTCGGATTACTGCGCGGCGTCGATTATAAAACGATTCTTAAGGCCGCTGCGAAACGCGCCGCGTTCGTTTGCGCGCAAGACGGAGGAACTCCCGATATTCCGAAAGATTTACTCGCGCCCTTTGGAACGTGATCCGAAATAGCGCGAGCGCTTCCGATTTAACGCCGCTTGACAAAATAATAATAGTCGGTAAAATAGTCGCAACTTGTTTTGATTTGCCGTCGACGCGTCTTGACGCTCTTTGGTAAAGACGAACTTCAGCGAGCGCTTCGTTGGGTTTGGCGCGCTCGCATATTCGATTAATCTATTGCCGACAAACGTTTAGTTTTGTCGGTCGCGTTGTCGCCTAAACGTCGTAGGTCGTTCTTTATAAGAACTTGTAACGATGTGCCGAACGACGACAAGAAAGGAATAAAATGTCCGACGTAGCTCTCTCTCTCAAGGCGTTGATCGATTCCGGCGTTCACTTTGGACACCGCGCCAGTCTTTGGAACCCGAAAATGCGTCCGTATGTTTACGGTCGTCGCAAGCTGATCCACATCATCGACGTTCGTGAAACCGTCCGCGGCATTCTCCGCGCCCGTAAGTTTCTGAAGCAAGTCGCCGCCGAGGGAAATCTTGTTCTGTTCGTCGGAACGAAGCGCCAAGCGTCCGAAACGATCGCGACGCAAGCCGCCCGTTGCGGAATGCCTTACATCTCCGAACGTTGGCTCGGCGGCACCTTGACCAACTTCGAAACGATCCGTAGCCGTATGCGACGTCTTGAAGAACTCGAAAAGATTATGCAAGGCGACGTCCTGTCGACGTATTCCAAGAAAATGCAAGCGTCGTTGGCGCGTGAATATCGCAAGATGTATCGCAACTTGAACGGCTTGCGCAATATGGATCGTTATCCCGCCGCGATGGTCGTCGTCGACCCCCGCAAAGAAAAGAACGCCGTGCGTGAAGCGCGTAAATTGGGCGTCGTTTCTATCGCTCTTATCGACACCGACTCCGATCCGGACGAAGTCGATCTTCCGATCCCTGGAAACGACGACTCCATTCGTTCGATCGACTTGGTTATGTCCTATTTGGCGGACGCCGTGATTGACGGCGTTAAAGAGTTGGAATCGAACAAGTACGACTCCGCTGAAGCCGCCCCGGAAGAAGCGAAAGACGAAGCCGCCGCCGAAGAAAAAGTTGAAGCCGAGTGATTCTGCCAAACTTTGTTCGTAAAGACGTCGACCTTGCGTCGACGTCCGATAGATACGTAAGCGTCGACCTTGCGTCGGCGTTTGATAGATACGTAAACGAAATTTAAATCAAAACAATAGGAGAATTACGATGGTCGATATTACCGCCGCTATGGTTAAATCCCTTCGCGACAAGACCCAGCTCCCGATGATGGAATGCAAAAAAGCGCTCCAACAAGCCGAGGGCGACGAAGAAAAAGCGATCGAAATTTTGCGTAAATCCGGCAAGGCGAAGATGAGCGGACGAACCGACCGCGAAACCGCCGAAGGGCGTATTGCGACCTTTACCGCCGCGAACGGCGCCACCGGTATGATCGAAATCTTGTGCGAATCCGCGCCGGTCGCGGGCGCGCCCCAATTCGTCGAGCTTGCGAACAACCTCGCCAAGCAACTTGCCGAAGGTCCCGGCGCCGCTACCGCCGAAGAACTGCTTGCGCAAGGCGATTTGCAACTCCAATTCGACGACCTGATGAACAAGATTCGCGAAGTCTTCAAAATCAAGAGAATCTTGCGCGTTGAAGGCAAGGTCGGAACTTACGTTCACCACGACGCGAAATTGGGCGTCGTGTTGGAAGTCGAAGGCGAAAACGCCGAACTCGCGAACAATATCGCGATGCAGATTTGCGCGATGGCGCCGCAAGCCGTCAACGCCGACGACCTTGATCCCGCCGTCCTCCAAAAGGAAAAAGAGATCGCCGAAGAGCAAACCCGAAATCAAAACGTCGGCAAGCCGGACAACATTATTGCCAAGATCGTCGAAGGACGCGTCAAGGCGGTCTTGAAGGAAATCTGCCTCGAAGATCAAGCCTATATCGTCGATTCCGCGAAGACCGTCGGGCAAGTCGCCAAAGAGGGCGGACTCAAGCTCAAGAAGTTCTATCGTTGGGGCGTCGGTCGTTAATCGTTTGACGACATATTTGTGCGTCTAAAAAAAGCCAAGGGCGTGTTTTTGCCCTTGGCTTTTTTTGTTTCCTTGCGCGTAAGCGTTCACGGTAAGCCGCCGCATTTAATGCGGCGGTTGACGTATATTTGCCGAAAAACGACCGAATTCTATAAAACGATTTGCGCAATTCCAATTACGCGTCTCTTTCGGCGTACTTGCACAATTTGCTCAGTTCGTACTCTTTTTTGAGCTTTTCTTTATCGTTATAGAGCTTGACGTGTTCCCAAGGCAATTCGGCGTCGAGATCATACGCGGTATGAACAACGGCGTCGACGTCGTAATTGTTTTGCTTGACGGCTTCGTCCCAAAGGTCGGGTCGGAAATGCTCGCGCCACGGGTCGAGTCTTGCGCCGAGTTTCCACGCGGTCTCGATCACGCGTCCGAGCCGTCTGTCGCCGCGTGCGGAAAGACCTTCCAACAGACTGACGTTGAGATCGTGATATTTGACGTCGACCGATCGTTCGCGACGCGTTTGACGCAAAATACGATGCGCTTCTTCGAAATATTCGCGCGGCTTCATCGGCTCCCACTGCAAAGGCGTGTGCGGCTTCGGCACGAAATTCGAAACGCTCGCCGTAATTTGCGGGTACTTGCCGCGAACTTCTTTGCCTAAATAACAGAGCTGGTTCGCAAGTTCGACGATTCCGGCGACGTCTTCCTCTTTTTCGTGAGGGAACCCGCACATAAAATAGGTCTTAATTCGGAAGAACCCGTTTTCAAACGCCGCGCGACAGCCGTTGAACAAGTCTTCGTTTGTCACGCGCTTCGCGATGCGGCGCCTCATTTCGTCGCGAGCCGTCTCGGGCGCGATCGTCAGGCTTGACGAACGTTCCGTCGTCAACTTTTGCACGACGTCGCTAAGTTGATGATTGACGCGGAGACTCGGTACGGAAACGGCAAGTCCCCGGAGACAAGGCGCGTCGTGAATTTGATTCAGCAATTCCTCAAATTTCGGATACTCGCTCGACGAAAGAGAAAGCAACGTCGCTTCGTCGACGCCGGTGTTCGCGCGCGCGGAGCCAAGCGCTTCGACGACGACTTCGGGCGAACGAAAACGAATCGGACGTTTCAGTTGCGTGCTTTGGCAGAATCGGCATTTTTGCGGACAGCCGCGCATAATTTCGACGGAAATTCTGACTTGAACGCTTTCGATAAGGGGCAAAAGCGGTCTTTTGGGGGGCGGAAAAGCGTTTAAATCGCGCACGACCGCCGACTCGACAAACTCGGGCGCGTCGTCGACGTTCGGACGAGGACGACGAGCCCGCCCGTCCGCGCCAATTTCCACGTCGTAAAATTCAGGGACGTAAG
>JAZUGM010000382.1:0-14908 GCA_045641205.1 Thermoguttaceae bacterium | reverse complement strand
GAACGTAAACTTTCGTCGGAACGCCGTCTTGAATCTTGTCGAAAGTTTGATCGACCTCAAGAGCGCCTGATTCCAAGACGACGCGCCCTGAAACGTTCTTCCAGTCGCGAGGCTCCTGCGCTTTGAGAAGATACGCCGTCGTCGACGCGACTAAGAAAACGCAACTAATCATTAACGATATTTTCAACCTTTTCATTGTTCCGTCCTTCTCGAGCCGACAACGACAATAAAAACGCGCCTAGCGCCTTTATTAAGGATATTGTAAAGAAGCGCAAATTTCAATAATTTTCGGGAAAAAAATCCGAGAATTTTGAAATTTGTCGTCGTTTGACGTCTTTCAAGACGATCGATCAACGATCCTGCGTTACTAGAAGGGAATTAAATTTGAAGTCAGGGACAAAAAATTCTTGAAAAAACTCAAAATTTTTTGTTTTTCTTTTTCCAGCGTCGTTTTTTCGCGCGTTCTTGTTTCTCTACGCCCGATTGTTTTCTTCTTTCTTTCTGATAAAATGGGGGTTAAGTCGGCGTCTTTGCGCGCGTTCGGCTTGATTCGGTATATTTACGCCGTCAAACGGTCGTTAGAAATTAACCATTGGGAGCTATTTTCTATGGATTCGTCAAAACCGACGCTTCGTTTTTGGTTGTTGTATGTTGTGCTAGTCTCGGCAATAGGCGGTTTTCTGTTCGGTTTTGACTCCGGCGTCATCTCCGGTTGCGAACAGGCGATTCAAGCGGAATACAAGCTGAGCAACAATCTTCAAGGCTTTACCGCCGCCGCCGCGATTATCGGGACGGTTATCGGCGCTTTTGGAATCGGCGTTCCGACCGACAAATTTGGTCGTAAAATTATTTTGATCGTCTTGGGCGTCTTCTTCCTCGTCTCGGCGGTCGGTTGCGCTTTCGCGCCGAATTGGTCGACGCTTGTTTTTATGCGCTGGCTTGGAGGTTTGGGTATCGGAGGCGCCTCGGTCGTCGTGCCCCTGTATATTGTGGAATTGTCGCCCGGTCGAGTGCGCGGTCGTTTGGTGGCGTTGAATCAATTCAACATTGTTCTTGGTATTTTAGTCTCTTATATCTCCAATTATTTCGTCGCGCTTGCGATCGACAATCAGACGGCGGCGTGGACTTGGTGCGAACGTTTGGCGAGTTGTTTTGCCGACGGTATGGGCGCGGAGTCGATCAAATGGCGCCTAATGCTCGGCGTGGAAGCGGCGCCCGCGCTGGCGTTTATTCTTCTGCTCTTCTCGATTCCAGAGTCGCCTCGTTGGCTCGTTCGTAAAGGTCGAAAAGACGACGCTCTGAAAGTATTGAACGGAATCGGCGATCCCGAGCCGAACGCAACGCTCGAAAATATCGTCGAAACGCTCAAAAGCGCGCAAGGCGGCGTCCGCGTTCCGCTCTTCCAAAAGAAATACCTCTGGCCTATTTTCCTCGCTTGGGCGGTCGCGATGTTCAATCAAGTTTCGGGTATTAACGCCATCAACTACTACGCGCCCCGAATCTTCGAAAAATTTATGGGCTCGCAAGCGGCGCTAGCAAGCACGATCGGACTTGGAACCGTCAATTTGATCTTCACTATGCTCGCGTTTGCGTTCATCGATCGATTCGGGCGTCGCGTCCTTCTAATGGTCGGCGCGGTCGGCACGACGATTATGCATCTCCTAGCCGCGTGGCAAATCGGACTCGGCGACGCCGCCAACCCATATGTGGTCGTGCCCGCGATCCTCGGATTTATCGCCTTTTTCGCAGTTTCGCAAGGCGCGGTTATTTGGGTCTTTATTTCCGAAATCTTCCCGAACGCCGTGCGTGCGAAGGGTCAAGCGCTCGGCAGTTTCACGCATTGGTTTATGTGCGCCGCGATTACGTGGACGTTCCCAGTCGTTATTGGCGCGTCGCAAACGAGCGGAAGTTACGCTTTCGGATTCTTCGCCTGTATGACCGCGCTTCAGTTCTTCTTCGCGTGGAAGCTGATGCCGGAAACTAAGGGCGGAACGATCGAAACGCTCGAAAAAGCGATTATGAGCAAACAAGCGTAAGCGCGTTTGAGGGTTTGAAAACGCGCGTCCCTCCCTTTACAAGAACCTTAAAAAGCGCGTCTTGTAAAGGGAGGTCGCGCCTTTTGCGTTTCCTATTCGACTATTTTTTTAACGCGTATGGTCGAGGTTGAAAATGCCGAAAAAAGAAGCGAATTTTGATCTTTTTATCCGTGATTTGCTACAAAACGCCGGAATCGCGCCGACCGCGCAAGGAAGCGCCAACGTCGAAATAGACCGCGCGCTCAAAACGGCGTCAAAAAATCAGACCGGCGCCGTCGGCTTCCCCGAATACGTCGCGCTTGTCGACGATTTCGTTCTTGTCGTTGAAGACAAGGCGGATCGCGCCAAACTCGTCTTGAAGGACGACGACGAGTCGATCTCGCAGTCGGTCGACGCGACGCGCGACTACGCAGTCAACGGCGCGTTGTATTACGCGCGAAAAATCGCGGAAAATTCCTCTTTTGAAAAAATCTTCGCGTTCGGTTGCGCGGGCGACGCGAAAAAACACGACATACGCCCGATCTTTGTCGACAAAGGCGGAAATTATCGCGAATTGTCTCCTATCGAGACCTTTGAGAATTTCTCGCCGGAAAACGTCGCGCGTTATTATCGGCGTTACGTGTTAAACGAGGAAGACGCCGAACAAATCGAACTGCGCGACGCGATAAAAAAAGCGCAAGAGTTGCACGAATACTTGCGAAATTACGGAGGATTGACGGAATCGGAAAAACCGCTCGTCGTCGCCGCCGCGCTCTTGGCGTTGCGCGAAGAAGGAAAGGAGAATTTTATTCAATCCCTTTCGGGCGACTCCGTTGAAATCGACTGCGACGGTAAAAAAATCTTTGATCGCGTTTCCAACTGTCTCAAAAGAGCGAAAGTCTCCCCTGAAACAAAACTCGAGCGCGTTCTCAGTCAGTTCGCTTTTATCAAAGTTCGACCGAAATTAAACGAAATCAATCCGACGCTCGGCAAGACGCCCCTGCGCTTCTTTGTCGAATTTGTCGATCGCAACCTTTTCAAAACCGCCGTCGCCAATCATTCGGAAGACCTTTTAGGGCGCTACTACGACGCGTTCGTCTCTTATACGGGCGGAGACGGACAAAGCCTAGGAGTCGTCTTGACGCCAAGTCATATCACCGACTTGTTTTGCGAGTTGGTCGATCTCAAGCCGGACGACGTTGTTCTTGATCCCTGTTGCGGAACGGGCGGTTTTTTAGTCGCGGCTATGAACAAAATGCTTGAGAACGCGCAGACGGACGCGCAACGCAAGCATATCAGGCAAAAACAGCTTTACGGTTTCGAGATTCTGGAAAATATGTTTTCGATCGCGACGACGAATATGATTTTGCGCGGCGACGGTCGAAGCAATCTTGTTTGCGACGACTTTTTCAAACAGAATCCGTCCGATTTGCAACTCAACGGAATTACCGTCGGACTTATGAATCCGCCCTATTCGCAAGCGAAAAATAAAGAGACGGCGAATCTTTCCGAATTGAATTTTATCGAGCGTCTGCTCGACAGCGTTACGCAAGACGGACGCGTCGCCGTGATCGTTCCTATTTCCACGATGATTGGAAAAACAAAGGAAGACAAGTTAATCAAGCGAGACATTTTAAAGAAGCACACCCTGGAAGGCGTGATTAGCCTCAACAAAAACACTTTCTATCAAATCGGCACGGTTCCTTGCATCGCCGTCTTCACGACGGGAAACAAGCATCCGAAAGACAAATTGTGCAAGTTCATTAACTTCGAAGACGACGGATTCGAGGTTAAAAAACACGTCGGGCTTGTCGAAACGGAACGCGCAAAAGATCGACGACGCTATCTTCTCGACTGTTGGCGCGGAAAAAACGCGGAGTATCCGACGCAGTTTATGATTGAAACGACTGTCGATCCCGACGACGAATGGATTTATTCGTTCTACTACTTCAACGACGAATTGCCGACGGACGCCGATTTTGAAAAGGCGATCGCCGATTATTTGTCTTTTGAGTTTTCAATGATTGCGCAAAACAAAGGTTATCTGTTCGACGGAGACAAATGAAATGTCAAATTTGAACGACAGAACTTGGAAGCCGTTTTTCATTGAACAAATAGCCGAAATAGTTTCAGGACGCGACATATACGAAGACGAACGAATTTCAGGCGACACGCCCTACGTTTCTTCGTCTTCCGTAAACAATGGAGTCTGCCATTTTGTTGGAAACGTTAACGAAACTTTAGAAGATCGTTATATTTCCGTGAATCGAAACGGTTCCGTCGGCTACGCTTTTTATCACCCGTATAAATCGTTAATTTCAAACGATTGTCGTAAAATTCGACTTTTCCATAATAACAAATACGTCGCGTTGTTTATTTGCGTTCAAATAACCTCGCAACGTATGAAATACAATTATGGCTATAAAATGGGAACTTCGCGCATAAAGCGACAAATAATTCTGTTGCCCGTCGACGAAAAAGGTTCCCCCGACTATGAATTTATGGAAAGGTACGTCAAAGAACACGAAACGAGGGTTTTGAAACAATATTGTAATTATGTTAGAAACGCAATGAAACAACTTAAAAATAACGACGTGATTCCGACGCTAAACGACGTTGAGTGGAAACCTTTTAAATTGACCGACCTCTTCGAAATTAAACCCGGCAAAAGACTGACTAAAGCGGAAATGACGCCCGGAAACGTCCCGTTTCTTGGCGCGTCCGAAGCCAACAACGGAATCACGGCGTTTGTGGGAAATTCAAACGAGTCGGAAGATTCCAACGTGTTGGGCGTCAATTACAACGGAAGCGTCGTCGCGAATTTTTACCATCCCTATCGCTGTTTATTTTCCGACGACGTGAAACGATTCAAATTAAAAGGAAGAGAGGGCAATAAATACGTCTATCTCTTCTTAAAAATCGCGTTGCTTCAACAGAAAATAAAATATAGTTACGGCTACAAATTCAACGAATCGAGAATGAACAAGCAAAAGATTCTTTTGCCCATCGACGACGACGGAAAGCCTGATTTCGATTATATGGAACGATACGTGAAAAACGTCGTAGTTAGCAAGTATCGCCAATTTTTAAGTTACAAAGAAATCGAATTAAAATAATTGTTTGACGTTTCGAGATTGATAAAACATAATCGACGACGTTGAACGACGTCGTTTCTCATTAGAAAGGAACAAATCAAATGACGCCTCGCATAGAACGCCTCAGAAAATATACGGTCGACAAAGAACAAGCCGCCTTTTGGCGGGAAATCGACTGGAGCCAAAACGAGAAACTCAAATTCTCGCCCGAAGATTCGGCGTTGAAACGCGCGTCCGCTTGTTTTCTTGCCGTAATGCGCGAGGAACAAAAGAACGCGCGAATTATACCCGACGAGCAAATCGTCTTTACGCGTTCCGTCAAAAATCTTCCGCCGCGCTACACTGACGAAGAAATGAAAGCGTTGCGCGAAAAGGCGTATTATCACGAACTGGGCGTCGTCTTCAATCTTACGCCCGACTATGAAACGGCGCTGGCGTCGGGCTTGGACGCCATACGCGAAAACGCAGTCGCGCGTCGCGAAAAAGCGCTTGAAGAAAAGGACGCGGAAGGCGTCGAATTTCTTGACGCGGCGCTCGCGGGCATAGACGCCGTTTTAGCGCTGACCGACGCCTATTGCGCGGAAGCGACGCGTCTCGGTCTAACGGAAATCGCGGAGCGTCTCAAGCAAGTCCCGCGCAAAAGACCGCGAACGTTCCTCGAGGCGTTGCAAGCGTTGCGAATTATGCACTTCGCGTTATGGTGCGAAGGAACCTACCACAACGGAGTCGGACGCGTCGATCAATATTTGCTTCCCTACCTCCAAGCCGATCTTGACGCCGGTCGACTGGACGAAGCGACGGCGTTGGAACAGCTCGAAGAATTTTTCCTTTCTTTCAATCGGGACAGCGATCTGTACGTCGGCGTTCAGCAAGGAGACAACGGTCAGTCCCTAATGCTCGGCGGTTGCGACGCCGAGGGGCGCGACGCGTCGAATTTCCTGACGGAATTGGCGTTGACCGCCAGTCGTGAATTGCGACTTATCGATCCGAAGATCAACTTGCGCGTCTCGAAAAACACGCCTATCGAACTTCTGGAAAAAGCGACGGAACTAACCAGAATCGGACTGGGCTTTCCACAATATGCGAACGACGACGTCGTTATTCCCGGCTTAGTCAAGTTGGGTTACGAATTGCAAGACGCGCGAAATTACGTCGTCGCCGCGTGTTGGGAGTTCATTATACCGGGCGTCGGTATGGATATTCCGAATATCGACGCGGTTTCCTTCCCGGCGATCGTCGATCGCGTTATGCGTTCCGAGGCGGCGCGCGACGTCGAATCGTTCGACGCGTTGCTAAAACTCGTTCGCGACGAATTCTTCGCGCAAGCCGACGCCAAATCTGCGGCGCTCTCTAAAGTCCTAATGCTTCCCTGCCCCTTCACTTCGGCGCTTTGTTCGGGTCGAATCGACGCGGCTCGCGACGCCTCGCAAGGAAACAAATACAACAATTTCGGAATCCACGGGACGGGTTGCGCTCCTGCGGTCGACTCCCTCGCGGCGCTTCGTAAAACCGTTTTCGAAGACAAAACTATGACGCTTGACGAATGGGTCGACGTCGTGGATTCGAATTTCGAAGGACGAGACGAACTTCTGGCGTTTGTCCGCAACGAAACGCCCAAATTTGGAAACGACGAGCCCGTTACGGAAGAAATCGCGACCGAACTCCTCAAGTATTTCGCCGATTCTTGGGAAGGTCGAAAGAATTGTCGCGGCGGAATTTACCGCGTCGGGACGGGTTCGGCGATGTATTACGTTCGCCACCCGGAGGAATTGTCCGCCTCGCCCGACGGACGTTTGCGCGGAGAATTTTTCCCTGCAAATTACGCGCCGTCGCTCGGCGTTCAAACTAAAGGTCCCATTTCGGTTATACGTTCTTTCGCCAAGCCCGACTTGAAGCGCGTCGTCAACGGCGGTCCTCTCACGATCGAGTTGCACGACTCCGTGTTCCGAACGCCCGAAGCGGTTAAAAAAGTCGCGCGTATGGTTCAGTACTTTGTCTCGACCGGCGGCGTTCAACTGCAACTCAATACGATTAATCGCGATCAGTTGCTAGACGCGCAAAGGAACCCCGCAAATTATCGCAATTTAATCGTCCGCGTCTGGGGTTGGTCCGGATATTTTGTCGAATTGGACAAGCCGTATCAAGACCAAATCATTCGTCGCGCGGAAATGACGTTGTAGCGCAAGTTATACTCATTGTCCTTGAAATTTTCCAGACTTTGTCGCCTGGTCGATAAGGATTTAAAGGGGCGTCCGCCTTTCTGAGGTGGAAAAACTCAAAAGCTAGGAGTATAAAACGGAGAATCGACTTGACGGAAACTTACAAAACGCCCCCTGAGACGGCGCCCAAAGAATCGATCGGCTTGATTTTCGAGACTAGAGAATTTTCACTTTACGACGGACCGGGAATAAGAACGACCGTTTTTTTCAAAGGCTGTCCCCTGCGTTGCGTCTGGCGCCATAATCCTGAAGGATTGGAAGCCAAGCCGCAGATTTTGTTCGTAACGCAAAAGAGCCGACGGCGCAACGTTAGTTAAAACGGAGAATCGACTTGACGGAAACTTACGGAACAGAGACGGCGCCCAAAGAATCGATCGGCTTGATTTTCGAGACTAGAGAATTTTCACTTTACGACGGACCTGGAATAAGAACGACCGTTTTTTTCAAAGGCTGTCCCCTGCGTTGCGTCTGGTGTCATAATCCAGAAGGCTTGAAGCCCAAGCCGCAGATTTTGTTCGCCGCGCAAAAATGCCGACGGTGCGGAGCGTGCGCGAAAGTCTGTCGACGCGCGAAAAACGCGCCTTGCGTCGCGTGCGGCGAATGCGCGAAACGTTGTCCGACGCAAGCGAAGCGGCTTTGCGGACGATACGTCAAGGTCGACGAACTCGTTAAAGAACTGCTCCTGTCGCGCGAGCTTTTCGTTTCTTCCGGCGGCGGCGTGACTTTTTCCGGGGGCGAGCCGCTCCTTCAGGCGGACTTTCTCGTCGAAACGGCGCGGCGTCTGCGCGACGCGGGCGTTCATATCGCCGTCGAAACGTCGGGGGTTGCCGCGCCCGAGATTTATCGTAAAGTTCTCGACGCCGTTGATTTGGTTTATCAAGATATAAAACACCCGGACGATACGATCCACCGTCGGTATACGGGCGTTTCCAACGCGCCGATACTCGCCAATCTTCAAACGTTAAAAGAATCGGGCAAGCCCTTTATTATTCGCGTTCCTCTCGTCCCAACCGTCAACGATTCGCCCGAAACGCTCGAAAGAATCGCCGACCTTTTGACGCGTTCAAAAGCGCTCCTTGGCGTCGAGTTGCTGCCCTATCACGCGTCCAGCGGCGGCAAATACGCGTTACTTGGACGTCAACCTCAAGAAATATTCGAAGAAAAAGAAATTGGCGACGAAGCGCTAGAACCTTTTCGCAAGCGCGACGTCCCCGCGCGCGTCTTGTGACGCGCCGTTCGTTCGCTTTCAAAACAGTCTGGAGAAAAAATGATCGCGAAAAAAGCGCCGCGCGTCGACGTCGTAAAAAACGACTCCGCGTCGATTACGACCGAAGCGTCCGCCTCGTCCCCGAAAAACGCGTTTAATTCCTTCTTACTCGCGGGCGCGTCGACTTTCCTCGTCGCCTCGCTCTTTTCCGCGCCGGAAGGAGCGATCCGCGAAGGCGACTTTCTCCCGATCGTCGAATTGTTTTTGCTCCTTCTGACGGGCGTTAGATTTTGCCTCTATCGTTTGGGACGCAAATCGCACGAACGGAACGACGATCCGAAAAACGCGCGGTCGTCCTCGACGCTTTGGATCGACCGTTTTCTAGGCTTTTTCGCGCTTTTTGCGACGCTTTCCTACGCTCGAGTCGCGGTCTTTCGCGTCGGCGACGTTCGCTTGGCGACAAACGCCTATTGGACGTTCGTCGCCCCCGTCGCGTTTTATTTCTTTCTGCGTTCCTTTCGTTCCCGTCTTTCGAAGGGCGCCGTCGTCGGCTTGACGCTGGTCGTTCTTGTCGGCGCCGTCGTCCAAAGCGCTTGCTCCGCGTATTCTTACGCCGTGTTGAATCCTCAACTACGCGAAGCGTATCGCGCCGACCCGGAGAAAATGTTGAAAGAAAACGGTCTGGAGTTCGGACAGAACTCGCGCGAGCGTCTGTTGTTTGAAAAGCGCTTGCTTGAAAGTTCCGAACCGACGGGAACCTATGGACTTGCCAATACGTTGGCGGGTTTGCTCGCCCCGACGTTCGTATTGGCGTTGTTCGTCGCGCCTTGGAAAAGAACGTTTTTGCGCGCGTTCGATAAGAAAACAAGCGCCTCGTCCAGATTTTCCGCACTTGCCGCGTCGGCGTTTTGGACGCTCTCGCTCCTCTTAATTTTGTTCGTTCTTGTCCTCACGAAAAGCCGATCGGGCGTCCTTGCCGTCGTTTCGGGACTCGTTTTGTATCTCCTGCTTTCGTTGCGACGATTCGCCCGACGAGATAGAAAAACGACTATTCGCGTCGCGCTTGGAATCGTCGCGGTTATATTATTGGCGGGCGGCGCCTTAATCGGCGCGCTAGCCGTCGGAATAGTCGATCGGGAAGTCTTCACCGAAGCGGGCAAATCGTTGGGCTATCGATTAGATTATTGGCGCGCCTCGTTGGCGATGATATGCGACTACCCCGTCTTGGGAATCGGACCGGGCGAATTTCAAGCGTTGTACGCGCGATATATTTTACCGACGGCAAGCGAGTTTATCGCCGACCCGCATAATTTCGTTTTCGAGCTTGCCGCGCTCTTCGGCATACCCGCGCTGATTCTCTACGGTCTGTTTTTACTATCCCTTTTTTACAAGGCGTTAATTGGCAAAAAAAGCGCTTCGACGCCTCAAAACGCGCGCGAAGCCGAAACGTCTTTTGAGCGGAACGAAAACGTCTCTTCACCTTCCGCCGTTCCGAAATCCGTTTGGCTCGGCGCCTTCTTGGGGCTCGTCGTCCTATTGTTCTGCGCGCCGTTCCAGTCGGCGCCGGTCGACTTTAAATTTCTGTTAATTGCGGCGGCGCTCTTCGGAATCGCGTTCTTCGCCGCGCGTCTATTCTTTGCAAACGTCGACCTCGAAAAAAGGGCGACTAACGACGTTTGGGTCGCGACGCTGGCGACTACCTTAATCAACCTATGCGCGGCGGGCGGAATAGGATATCCGTCGATCGCCGTTCCGTTTTTCTTGTTCGCGGCGCTTCTAGCAAACCGCTTGGACGATTATAATTGTTCTAGTAAGACGCTGGTTTCGCCCGAGCCGAAGCGTCGGATTCTCTTTAGGGTAAAGAACGCGGAAAGCGGAGCGTTATTCGCCTCCGTCGCGCTTTTATTGTTCTTTCATTTCACGGCGTTTCAGCCGTTTTGTCGCGCGCTGTTGTTTAAAACGCGTTATTCCCTCGAAAGCGCGTCGACTAGCCCGTATCTCGACGCGTTAAATTCGGGCGCGTCGGAACGCGTCGATCGATTTTCAACGCCCGTCGCCCTGCAGTTTTATTACTTCGCAACGCGACAATATTTCGAAAAACCAAGCGAGCAAAACAAGGCGCTATGGCAGAAGACGCGCGAACGGTTACGAAAAAATTCGCCCAATTCCGCCCCTTGGCGCGAAAACTGCGCCGATTTAAGTCAAGCGCTTTACGAGCGCGACAAAACGCGAACCGAATTTAGGGACGACGCGCTGGCGTTTTACCGAGAATACGTTGAACGCTCGCCGACGGAATGTTCAACGCGTGCGAAATTGGCGCTCTTCGAATTTGAAATCGGAGAAGTCGAACGCGCGAAAATCGACGCGAAAGAAGCCTTGGAACAGGACGAAAGAACGCCCCACGAAGACAGAAAACTTGAAGACGATATGAGGAAAAAGCTAAACGACGCGCTCGAACGGTCGTCGACTGCCGTCTAGAGTCGGCGTTCGCTTAAGTCGCGACGGCGCCGTCAAGAGCGAACTTGAAAGCGCCGTCGTGAGAATCTCGACGTAAATCGATCAAAAAGGACGTTGCGCGCAACGATTCGCGGTTCGTCAAATAGCTTCTTTCTCTCGTTCCGCTCTCATCGGCTCGCCGCAGTCAAACTCAAACGCGTTAGACTTCGCTTCGACGGTCATCTTTAACGGCGTCGTCTCCTTCGTCTCATATTTTTGATCGACCATTAAATAAGTCGCGTCGGGCGCGTCGTGTTCTTCCGAATGTCCTTCGTTCCATACGTTTTCGTATTTTACGACGGTAACGGCAAAAGTTCCTTGCGGGGCGCCTTTGTATTTTCCAAGCGTGACAACGTCGACGGTTCCGCTCGCGTCCGATATGCCGCCGACAGTCCAGCGCGCTAACGCGGGATCGTCGGCCATACAAATCACTGTCGCCCCTTCAAGCGGCGCGCTTCCTTGCGTCAATTTTATCTTACAAGGATATAACTTCGGCATTCCTTCCGGCTTCTTTTCGCTCGCGCACGCGGAACAAAGTATCAGGACGCCCAAAAACGCCGCCACGACGAAATTAAACTTCTTCATATTCTCTCACCTTTACGCCGTCTTTCGTTCAAATTCTTGCGCGACGCTTCCATTCAAAAACGTCGCGCCTCGACTTCCAACAAAGGCGCCGCCTACAAAACGTTCGTCTCTCCGCCGTTTACCGATCCCATCGCGCCCCAAACTCCGTAAATACTCTTGCCGAACAACGGATAATTGTGCATATCGGTCGTGCCGGAGTCGATCGTGTCGCTAACAAACTTGACGGAACCGTCGAACATCAGTGCGTTGACTCCGCCGGAATGGTTGCTAGACGGCGAAAAGACGCCGAAGTGGGTGAGCCAAGATCCTCGAGAACAGGACGGAGAATTGGGAGGAAGAATCGTCGTAAACCCGCCGAACGTGGCACGACCGTCGAGAAATATGCCGCCGCGTCCGCCGTGTCCGTTTTCGGCAAACTGCTTGGGATCGGTCGGACTACGCGAATTAAGGCACAGTGAAACAAACGAAGCAACCGCGCCCGATAAACTGAAACGAATACCCCCGTCGACGCGCGTGTCGCTGTAGCCTTCGTTGGTAAGCGTCTCGCTAATCGCTATGGTATTGGACGTGCCGTCGGTCATTGCGGAAAAGCCCTTATAGACAAAGGGTCCGAACCCGCCTCGATTACCCGAACAAATCAGCGCGTTTTTGTTCGTGTCGCCGGTGTTCGTCTTGCCCGTGTTTGAGGAATCGGAGCATTCGTCGACCATCGCGGCCGTGTCTCCGTGCGACAAGACGTAATTCATTCCGTAAAACGACCCGGAATTGTAAGTTAATTTAGAAGTGGAACGACCGTCCGAGGGACAAAGAAAAACGGACGGAGGAACGTTTTCTTGCAACGGAACGCAAGTTTGAGGCTCCCGATAACTACCCGGATTCGACGAGTTTTTGACAAAGGAAACCGCCGCGTCGTGAAGCGCCGCCTGTTCCAAGAAAGGCAACATTGCAAACATACCGCTCCAATAGTCGCCGGAGCTACTGTATCGTACCGTCGTGCCCGTAACGTCGATACGCGCGGCTGGCGTCGTGGCGCCCAAATCGTGATAACTGTGAATTGCAAGCCCAAATTGCTTCAGATTGTTAGTGCATTGCATACGACGCGCCGCTTCGCGCGCCGCTTGAACCGCCGGCAAAAGAAGACCGATCAAAATGCCGATAATGGCGATGACAACCAAAAGTTCGACGAGCGTAAACCCGTCGTTTTTCTCTCTTCTAAGACGTGTCAAAAAGTGCGACATACAAAACTCCGTAGAAATAAAAAAACTACCCTGCCTTCTAAAACAAACGGCGTTCGCGATGCTCGCCGTTTTTCGGTTTCATTAAAACACCCTCTACGCATAAGGGACGTCGAGTCGTAAAACAAACGACGTTCGACAAAGGAAATCGGAAAACAAACAAAAGTCGACTTCCAATCTTACACCCCAAGCGCGACAAACGTCTCTCGGAATTCCAGCCTCGCTCTTCGTCTCCGCGTTTTATCCAAAAGACTCGGGTTCATTATAACGTATTGAGTCGGCGTCTTCAAGTTTGTCAGCCAAAAAAGAAGAACGATTCGCGAAAGGACGTCAACTAATCCTCATATTCAAAAAATCCAACACGGCAAGAACAGCGAGTCTGCGTCTATTTCGTCGTCACGCGACTCAACCAAATCGCGTTGTTCGAGCCGCGCGCGACGCAATCTTCGACGCCCTTCTCTCCGCCGCCTCGTTTCGACTGCATCCATTCGGCGGCGACAATCCAACTCTCCTTGTCGGAAATTTGCGTTACGCCAAAATTACCAAGTCTCGCGCCCCTTTCAGGTACGGCGACGCGTTCCGTCTCGCGCAAAAGCGTCAGAGACGCCGAGTCGACTTGAGCGATAAACAGCGGGGCGCGGTTACGAAAGACGTGTTCGTTTTCCGGCGTCTTGCGCGTGTAGACGAGCCAAAGTTTGCCGCCGTTTTTCAACCAGTGTTGTTGCGTGTTGGCGTTCCCGATCGTTTCGCCCGTTTCAAGCCAACGCCAAGGTTTCGGCTCGCTAAAATTGAGTCCGTCGGAACTTACGGCGACGTAGCCTTGCGCGTCGTTGCGTAACGTCAAATAGAATCGACCGTTAAACTCAACCAGCGACGGCTCGCCCAGTCCGCGCGGAACGTCTAATCGCAACGGCGCGCCTTCTTCGACGTAACGCAATTCCTTGCCGTCGAACGAACATTTGACGACGATTACTTGAGAACAGCCGGGAGTCTCCTCGCAAGGCGCGTAAAAGGGCATAAGAATCGACCCGTCGGACAAGTCGCAACGTTGTACGCAACCCGCCCCGCCCAAGGACGTCGCGCTTGTAAACGGAACGCGCAAAAGCGCCATGTCGCTCCAACGTCGGGTCGTCGGATCGAAAACGGAATACCAAAGGCGCGAATCGACAAAACCGTCTTCAGACGCCTCGCGACTTTCGCGCCGTTTCGAAACTTTGTTCTGTTCGTAAGTCGCAAGATGACCCGTGAGAAGAAATTTGCCGCTTCCGTTATGCCAAGAAGGCGTTCCGTCGCAAGGACAGTTCTCGACGCCTTCGATCGGAGAATATCGTCCCAAGCCCGACTGTTCTTCAAAGGACGTCCACGTCGCGCCGTCGTCGGAACTCGTCGACGATTCGATCGCGTAAAAAACGTCGCTGCCCGACAGAAGCAACTTTTGCGAAGTCAATACGGCGTCTCCGTCCGGCGTTTTCGCGGCGCGCGCGTGAACGCGGCAGGTCTTGCCGTCGAATCCTTCAAATATAATTCGCGGCTCGATCGTCAACGCGTCCGCCTTGTCGCCGTAAACGCTGGGCAGTTCTTCAAACGTATAAAACGCCAAATCGAGTTCGACGACCTTTTGAAGGATTTTTTCAAGAATGGCGGGTCTAATGAAATGCGACTTGCCTTCCGGGGCGATATTGTGCGAATAAAGCGTTAAAATTTCTCCGCGATTTTTTGCGCGTTCAAGCGCGGGAAATATTTGTTTCTCGAGGAATTCGTCGTCGGCGCCGTCGCAACCTTTGCCGGTAAGCGCGAATTTTTGCGCGACTTGATCGCAAGGCGTGAAAAAAACGTCCTTTTCGGCGATCGTCTCGCCCTCGTTCAGCCCGGCGCCGGTACGCGCGTGCCGAAAGATTTTACTCAGCGCCTCGTCGGTGCGCGCGTCGTTTTGACTCATTGGATACGCGAAGACTTTCGGAGCGAATCCACGTTTGGTCAACTCCTCTTGCGCGGGCGTAATTTCGTCGGCAACCAACGCTTCGACGCTCTTACTCTCGACGTAATCGACCGACTT
>JAZUGM010000381.1:0-5007 GCA_045641205.1 Thermoguttaceae bacterium | reverse complement strand
TGGATCGCAACGATCCGATCAAATTGATCAGAAAAGTCAAACTCGAAAACAAAAAAGCCGTCAGATTTACGGTCGACATTGGCGACGACGATTTCCTTGTCGACGGCGCCTTCGCCTTCTTCGAAGCGGCTCTCAACGCGGGCGAACCTTGCGAATTTCGTATGAGAGACGGCGGACACGGCTGGTATTACTGGCGCGTAGCATTGCCCGACGCGCTCGATTTCTTCGCCAAATAACGAAGCGCGCGTCGACCCCGACGCGAGCGACGAAGAACCCTTGACGACGCGTCGAATCTTATTGATCCGACGCGTTTTTCGACGCTTTTTTGGTCGACGCAAGCGAACTCTGCCGGGTTTGTTTTGCGCAAAGGAGCGTCCTTTGTTCGCGACGGTCGAATACGCCGTCGCCTTTAAACTAGATAAAGTACGACGTTTTAAAAAACGAGAAATATGACGATCGTTGAACGACAAGTTAAATCCAAACGCCGCGTCGCTGACTGCGGAGAAGTCTTCACCGCCAAGCGCGAAGTCGAAGCGATGATCGATCTCGTCAAGGACGAAGTCGAGCGTTTCGACTCTAAAGTTCTCGAGCCGTCTTGCGGAGACGGAAATTTTCTCGCGCCGATCCTTGAGCGAAAATTGGCGGTCGTTCGCGCAAAATTCGGCGCCGATCCGACTGAATACCGCAAAAACGCGCTCGTCGCGCTCGGCGGTCTTTACGGCGTCGAACTGCTCGACGACAACGCGCGCGACTGCCGCGAGCGTCTATTTGGAATTTGGGCGCGCGAATACGCCGACGTCGCGCGCGAAAATCTCGACGACGACGTCCTTAAAATCGCGCGTCGGATTCTCGACGAAAACATTATTCGAGGAAATTTTCTAACTTTGAAAAGAGTCGACGAAAACGCCGAAGATTTGGACGAGCCGATCATAATCTCCGAATGGTTGCTTAAAGACGATCAAATCGTATGCCGACGCGAAGTACTGCAAGCGGAACAAACGAAAATGGAAACAAACACGCTGTTCGATATGGAAACGACGGAAAACGCGAAGATAGAAACGTCGGAAAGCGTCGTCGCGTTTGACCGGACGCCAGACGACGTCGCGGCGCCGATCCTCGAGCCCGCAGAAACGACGCAAGACGAACAGGAACAAGCGGACGTTCCGAAAACGGACGCGCCGAAAGGCTCCGAGCCGTCGCAAAATCTCGACGTTCAAGCGACGACGGAAATTAACGCGGATTTGTCCGAACCGACTCCGAAAAAAAAGACGCGCGCTAAAAAAGAGCCCGATCCCAACAAGCCCAAAAGAACGCGCAAAAGTAAAAAAGCGGCGGAAGAAACGCGCCTCGAGACGACGGAAGTCGAGACGCTTGAAAATCCCGTCGAAAAGACGGAAAACGTTCCTGCGGATGAAACGAAAGAAGCGCCCGAAAAAGCGCTCGTCGTGCCGAACTTTGAAACGAAAATCGCGGTCGTTTCGAGGCTCTTAGAAGAAAACGTCGTCGGCTTGGCGGAACGGTTTTTGCGAAACGCCTCCGACTCCATTAACGACGAAAATTTCCGCGTCTGTCGTTTTGACAAGTCGGCAAATTTGGACGCGGCGTTAGACGAAGCGAGCGAAGCGTTGACCGACGCCGAAAACGCCGCGAGAACCGCAGACCTTGAAACGTGCCGACCAACCTTTGAACGTTTCTCAAACGCCTGTCAAAAATGTTGCAATATTATCAACAGAATTTCGTCCTTATCCGAAGAAAAACGTAACGAACTGATTAGAGAGGCAAAAGAGATTATCAACGCGATTTCGCCTTATTTATAACGCGCGCTTTTGTTGGAACGCCGACGTTGCCCGTTTGAAAAAAACGTTTGTTCGTAAGATCGAATTTTCGCGCTTTTGGGTTCAAGGGACTGGAATTTCGACCGCGATTAGGGTATATTTAAGAACCCCTTTTCATTTTTGTCAACGAGGTTAAAAATGCCAAAAAAAGACGCCCTAAAAGCGAACGCAAAGAAAAATAAAAAAGCGAAGAAAGCGGCTTCTTTGTCAGACGCGATGACGAACGACAAATATTTTGCCGTAATCGTCGCGAACGAGGTTACGGCGCGACTCTTCTTTCTGATGTTTTTGCCCCTGTTTATACTCGAACAACTTGATTTGGCGACCTTGAAAACAATGTTTACGCGCGACGTCGACGCAAACGGAGTCGAGAGCGTCGGAGACATATACTTTGTCGTCGACGTCAAAAAACGCGTCGGCAAAACGCGCGATCACGCGGTTTTCGCGATCGCTACGGAACATAAGACCGAAGACGATCCGTTCGTTTCGATCCAACTATTAAAATATTCAAGCGCGTTGCTAAATCGTATGCGCAAAAATAAAGATTTCTTCGCCGACGAAAACGGTCGACTCCCGACTCCCTACGTCGTCGTCTTTTCCCAAGACGAACGCCCGAAAGAACGCCCCGTAAAATTGGGCGACGTCCTTTGGACTTTGGAAGGACTGGAAGGAACCGTGCCGAATTTCGACTATCAGACGATCTATGCGAGCCAAATTTCGCTCGACGTCATAAAGAAATGCGAGCCGGTTATGCGAATGTTTCTCCATTTAACGCAAATCGCCAACAAAAAGCATACGCGCGAGGAGGACGTCGAATTAGCGGAAACTTTCCGAAAAATTCTCGAGGCGCCCGTCGACGACGAACGCGCGAAGCAATGCGTAATCGCTTCGATGAATTATTACCAACGACTTCAACAAAGACGACCGGGTATGCCGACGCTGCCCGAACTCAGAAAAGAAATAGAAAAACAGAAAGGCGAACCGATGGAAGACGGATTGAGCGTTTTTTTTGAAAAGGAATTTGCTGAAAATAGCAGACAGGCCAAACAAGAAGGCATTTACGAGGTTATCTATAGAAATCTGCGTGTGAAATACGGTCAGGATTCCGTTTCAGAAAGGCTGAAGGCAAAGCTTGACGCCGTTAACTATTATCCCGCGCTGGAAGAGATTCAGTTGGCGTCTTGGATGACGCCGTCTCTTGACGCCTTCAAGCGCAAAGTTACGAAAATCGTAAACAAATACAAAGACGAAATTCAAGAAATACGTTGGTAGTCGGTCGTCTTCTGGATCAGGAATAATTCGAAACGAAAGGCGAGCCAATGAAAGACGGATTGAGCGTTTTTTTTGAAAAGGAATTTGCGGAAAACTTTGAACAGGGAAAACGAGAAGGCATTTGCAGAATTATCTATGGTAATCTGCACGCTAAATACGGCAAAGATTCCGTTTCGGAAAGGCTGAAGGCAAAGCTTGACGCCGTTAACTATTATCCCGCGCTTGAAGAAATTCAGTTGGCGATTTTGACGACGCCCTCTATCGACGCCTTCAAACGCAAGGTTGCGAAAATTGTAAACAAATACAAAGACGAAATTCAAGAAATACGTCGGTAGTCGGACGAATAGATCGTCGACGCTCGTAAAAAAGCCAAAAAGAAAGACGTTCCAACAATGCGACAAGAAAACGACCCGAACAAAAAAACGCGCAAAACGTCGTCGACGAAATTTCGTAATTTCAACCCGGACGTCTTGAGCTGCTTGGCAAATCTATCGAACGACGAAGTCTTCACTCCGCCGAACGTCGTCGATAAAATGTTGGACCTATTGCCCCAAGAAATCTTCGCCGACCCGAACGCGACGTTCCTTGATCCCGTATGTAAGTCGGGCGTCTTTCTGCGCCAAATCGCAAAAAGGTTGCTCGTCGGGCTAAAAGACAAAATACCCGACTTACGCGAAAGGCTCGAACATATTCTGAAAAAGCAACTTTACGGAATCGCAATTACCGAACTGACTAGTCTGATCGCAAGAAGAACGTTATACTGTTCAAAATACGCGAATTCCCCCTATTCCGTCGTCAAGTTCCCAAACGTCGACGGGAATATTCGATTCAAAAGAATTGAGCATCAATGGGAAAGGGGAAAATGCAAATTCTGCGGAGCCTCCCAAAACGCGTTCGGAACCGCCGCCGAAAAACAAAAGGAAAACCACGCTTACGAATGGATTCACCGCGAAAAAGTAGAGGATATTTTCGGGATGAAATTTGACGTTATTATTGGAAATCCGCCCTATCAAATGGCAGACGGAGGAGCGGCCGCAAGCGCTTCGCCACTTTATGACAAATTTGTCGAACAGGCGATAAAATTTAATCCGAAGTATATTTCGATGATTATGCCCGCGAGGTGGTATTCGGGAGGAAAAGGGCTGGACGATTTCAGAAACAGAATGCTAAATGATAGGAGAATTCGTGTTTTACACGATTTCCAAAACCCGAATGATTGTTTTCCTGGCGTTGGAATTAAAGGTGGCGTGTGTTATTTTTTATGGGATCGAGAACACGAAGGAACCTGTCAGGTCGTAAACCACAGATCCGATAATACCCTTACTTCGTCCTATAGGTATTTAAAAGAAAAAGATTGTCCTATATTCATTCGTTATAATGAAGCGATTAATATTTTAAAAAAGGTTACTTCATTGGCTGAACCTTCCTTTTCGACTTTGGTTTCTGCAAGAAAGCCCTTTGGGCTTGCGTCTGATTATCGAGGTACTAAGGATAAGCCAAATGACGGCGTTATTTTATATGAAAATAATGGAACTAGTTTTATTTCACGTAACTCCCTTCCAAAAGGAAAGGAGTTGGTAGATCGTTTCAAAGTTTATATTTCTGAAGCCTACGGTGCGGGAGAAACATTTCCTCACCAGATACTCAACAAGCCGTTTCTTGGTAATAGTGGAACTTGCTGTACTGAAACGTACTTGTTAATCGGTCCTTTTGAAACCAAGGAAATTGCCAATAACGTAATTTCATATATATCAACAGTTTTTTTTAGATTTTTGGTTCTTCTGATAAAGAATACGCAACACGCGACAACCAAAGTATATAAATTTGTCCCAATGCAAGACTTCACGCGCCCTTGGAGCGACGCGGAACTTTATGCGAAATACGGTTTAACGGACGACGA
>JAZUGM010000380.1:0-1810 GCA_045641205.1 Thermoguttaceae bacterium | reverse complement strand
CAAGGAGAAAACGTTACGCAACAACGACTCGAGGCGTTGTTGTGATTTATCCGCATTGTTAATTTTGGCGCGGTAATTCGTCGTCGCGACGGCGAAGGATTCCGCCGTCGCAATTTTTGCAAGGGGCAATGTTTAGAATAGAGCCTCGCCTCCGCCCGCCTTGGAGCCGCCTTGTCCGGCGGTAAACATAGCGCTAGCGCGCGTGAACGTCGCGTAATAGACGTTCGTATTGCACGTTTCGCTGACGAAGTGAACGGAGCCGTCAGCCATACAGGCGTTAAGACCGCCAGGATGGAAGCTGTGGACGGTGCGCGAGTCTTCGTTGCCATAAGAGATACAGTTGGGCGGAATGTTCATAACGTTGCAATGCGTGAACATACCGAACCCGTCGGACCAGTGTCCCACGGCAATGAACGGATTGACCGAGAACCCGGTCTTCGACGCGGCGGGAAGAGCGACGCTAGAAAGTTCCAAGAACATAAACGTATGGGAAGTTCCGTCGGTGATCGACGCAAGGTCGCAACGGCTGTTGCACCAGAATAGACCCAAGAACGGACCGCGCGCGTTGTCCTGATTGGCGACGGTAATTCCGATGTTTTCGGTCGTAGTACGTTCCGGAAGTTCGGAACCTCCGTTGCACGCGTAGTCTTTTTGGGAACCGAGCGGCGCGACGGACGACGGCGTTGTGGGGCAACGGAACACGTCGGGCGCGTGCGAGCCGGCTTCTTTGTTCACTTCGTCGCCACACGTAGGATTACTCGTGCTGTGCCCGTAACCGTTGGCGTGAACGCAGTAGTTCGTGTAGGCGCGCTTGGTGAAATCGATCGAATCGTATAAAGCCGATCCTTCGACGAAAGGAAGAATGAACGCCGGCCAGCCCATCATACCGTGATAGACGCCGCCCGCCTCGCATTGCAAGCCCGTGCCTGTGAGCGGGTTCTTACTGTTGTTCGCGTTAAAGAACGTGCATCCAGGCGGAAGCGTTTTATGCGTGTCGTGATAATTTTGCACGGCCAACCCAAGGTTTTTCAGGTTGTTTGTGCATTGCATACGGCGAGCCGCCTCGCGCGCCGCTTGAACCGCCGGAAGCAATAATCCGATTAAAATGCCGATGATCGCGATAACGACCAACAGTTCGACGAGCGTGAAGCCGCTCGATTTGCCAGAACTTTTCATCATTTGTAGTCTTTCCTGAAACAACTGATGCTTAAAACTGTAATACAAGTAGACGACGACTTTGTAGGACGCCGTAGACGCCCTTCGCGTCAAACGCCGCCGTCTGTAAATAGAATACACGAAAAGAAAACTTCAGTCAAGGAATTTAACGTCTTTTTAACGTTTATTTTTTACTCGACTTAAGAACAAACAAACTCTGTCGCCTCGGCTGGAATATTAAGAACCTGCCGTTTTAAGGAAGACGTTCGACGAAAGACGACGAAAGCGCTTTGGTTAAGAAAAATAATTCGTCAAATTACGAAAAATAATTCGAACGGCGAACTAGTCGCCGTCGCGCGCTTACGTGGAGCTTAACGTTTCGCGGCGCTCAAAACGTAGAAACGGAAGACAAGCGTTCAAAGCGTCTCTCCTTTGTTTTACCTTTTTCAACGCCGCGTCGCGTTTCGAAGGAATCGTCGTCGCAAAGAGCAATTTTTTTGCGACGACGACATATCTGTACTTTCCCCACTTTTTCAAACGGCGAGCCCTAACAGACTCGCCAAACGAAGAATTTCTTTTTGAATATCCTCTGGTTTAGCGCCAACGATATTCCTTGAAAAATTCTCAAACACTATTTTTCTCGATACTAAATCAC
>JAZUGM010000379.1:0-11367 GCA_045641205.1 Thermoguttaceae bacterium | reverse complement strand
GGCGTCGTTACCGTCGATTTGACGACGGGACGGACTAGTTCTACCAACAATACTTATCTCAAGACGGACGAAAGAGCAAACGACGCAATTACTCGCAGTAGAGTCGTCGAACAACTGGAAACGACCCGTTACATAATGTTGTTCGGGCAGGAAGACCTGCCGGAAGACGGGAATTATCGCGCTTTTGCAAAATGGTATCAAATTGCGAATTATTCCGTCGTCGAACGCGACGACGACGGCGCGCCTACGGTTCTAAGAATGAATCTTGTGGGCGAGAATACGCCGAAGAGTTGGGCGAACGGCTCGTTAAAGATTTCCGCTCTGTTCTTTCCCGGCGTTATCGGCGTTTATTCTGGAACGACGACCTTTTAACGAAACATTCAGTTGCCTTTAGTGGCGATAGCTTTAAAGGCGACAAGACGATAAATTAGAAACGTCGACGTCCGACTATAAGGCGAAGCGCCGTTGGCGCGTTGCGTTACGGCCGACGTCGACGTTAAGTTTATAGGAAATTGCGCGTCTTGCGGGCAAGTTTGGCGCGTTGCACATATGAGAGGAGCCTCGCGCGGACGTCTCAAGTAGAGCGTCGACGCGAGACGAACGCAAGGAGTTTAAATCATGAAACGTCGAAACGAAACGCGACGGAGCGGCGTCGTCCTGCTCCTGATTCTTGGGCTGATGTCAATGTTCGCCCTATCGGTTTTAACGTACATGATCGTCACGTCGAATATGGCGGAGACCGCGCAAAATTCCGCTAAAATCGACGCCGTCGTCGAGGTTCCGGCTCAAGCGGACGTCGGCGCCGCGCTCAAAACTCTTGTGATTGGTTCGAACAACGAGCGCAACCCGATCGGACCTTTCAGTATTCTTGAAAATATGTACGGCGATTGGACGGAGGTTTCCGCGTCGAACAACAGAACCAGCGAAAACGTCGCGACCCAATTTCCCGCGCGATTGGCGCTCTTTCCGAATCTTGGCTATGCGATTCTGACTCCTTGCGAAAACGTCGACGGCGACACGATTTTGCCCTACGACCGCGACGGAAATTCTTTTAGCGTCGACGAGAGGTTTGCGCGCCAAGAAATGACGGAGCTTTTTGAAAATTCGGGCGGCGTGCTGACTTTTCAAGAAGCCTATGATTTTCCCGACGAGAATACCGAAGACCTGTGGAACAAGGTTGTGTCGAACACCTCCGCTTTCGTACTGGAGAAGGTTGTCACAAATCCGACCAACGCGCGTTATTCGAAGAACGGTTCCGGGACGACTTACGACGGACAGTATTGGGAAGATCATTATTTCGACAATCTTACGGCGAATTCCAATAACAAGAATTCCTATTGGGCTTGCGACTATTGGCATTTTAAAGTCGAGGCGTCCGACGATTTGAAGCGTTTTGCCAACGATTACTGCAACGGAAACGTTTCTAATATTGAGAATTTTAACACGAGCGGACCGATCGTCTTCGTTCGCTTGAATCGTCCTCCTTACAGCGGAACCGGCGCGGGCGGATTCACGCCCGGCGAAGCGAAAGACGCTCAAGTCACGCCGGATATGGCTAGCGATCTGACGAATTTCAACGCCGCCGATTTTCGTATTCCGTTTGCGTTTTGGGGCAACGCCGCCGCGCCGGACTTGTATCCTTTTTATAAGACGGAAAATTCGAAATTGAGTTTCCGCGCTTATTGGGCGCATTTGCTCGACGTCAATTACGATTCCGCGCAATACGACGCCGACGGTTCTATGCGCTACGCGTATTTGAACGGTTCTAGTTGGAATTCTAACAATCCTGTTTCTTACGGTTTTTCGAACGGCGCCTACCTTGAGCCCGTCCGTATGAATCCGAGTTACACGGCGCCCGACTTCAGAACGATGTTCTTGGCGCGTTACGACGGACCTATGACCGTCAATCTTGGCGGTTCTTTACCGGCGATTACGCCCTCTTTCCACCGACCCGCGCTGTTCCAAACGCTCGTCGACGGCGGGTATTTCGGTTATTATCAAAATTTGTACGACGAAGCGAAAGTTAAAAGCGACGCGATCGAGCCGCTCTTGACGGCGTTGGTTCGTAAATTGACGCCTCGTCCTTTGCCGAACGACCACTGGAAATTTGACGGCGGAAATCATTATCTCGATTATTACAACGGCTCTTCCGGCGTGATGACCGCGAGCGACATAGCGTCGCGCCTTTCGGGAGGCGCCGACTATCAATGGGACGTCGACAACGACGGCGACGGCGTGCGCGAAGGGATTTGGATTCCGTCCGGCTTGCCCGTGCGCGTCGACAAAAACGGAACCCCTTACGCGACGATGTTTTCCTATACGGTTCTCGACCTTGACGGACGTATTAACGTCAACACGGCGGGAAACTGGGATCAGTTGCCGAATAAATTGGGGACTCAATCTCGTTTTGACGTCGACGGAAATACTTATAACGACAATTTGCAGCCTTATAGCTACGTCGACGAGTTGGCTTCGATTAACTCCGTTGGCGTCGATACCAACTCCCCCTTTTACAACGCGGATTCGTTGAAGAATTCCTTTGGCTGGCGCGACGATCACAATAATCTGACCGACGTCGCGGTTCGCGGCGACGGACGCGGAACTTCCGGCGTTCTTCTCTACGAGGGCTTGGCGTCGATTTTTAACGATCATAGCGTCTACGTCGACGAAAACGGAAAAATTGTCGACGACGTGCTGACGTTTGCCGCCAATTTGATTTGGCGCCGTAATTTGTCGACGCGCGACGATGCGACGGGCAAAGTCGATCAGGCTAATTTGAGCTGGTCGGTCAACGACAAGTTTAATTCTCAGCCCGGTTACGTCGATTTCGGAAAAGAAGTCGACGACGCTTTGGCGACCCGTCAAGAATTTTTCCGTTTCACCGATCCTTTGCGCCTTTACGACGACGAAGGTAGGAACGGTTCGAGCGCGACGCTTGGCGAAGCGAAGATGCTTTTCCCATGGCGCGGCAAAACGACGATCTATATGGGAACGATCGCGGATTTGGCGCCCGGATTCGATTACGCCAATACCGCTTTCCGTTCTTACGATCCGTTGGGCGCGCAGATTTTTACATACGCCCCGAACTATTCGAACAATCCTTATTGGGTTAGTCAATACGTCTCGACGTGGCAAGATTCGCCCTATACGCTTTCGATGTTGGAACGTATGTTGCGTCCCTTCGATTCCGACGTCGCCGCGACGCCTTCGCAGTTGGTCGACGACCTCGGCTTGAATTCCGATTTGTACGGTTCTACGAATCGACAAGCGGAACGCGCGCGCGCGCGCCAGTCGCTGACGACGATCAGTTCCGACGTTCCTTCGCCGAGTTTGGTTTTCCCGGAAAACAAACCGCTTGAAGACGGCGAATATCGCGCCGGACATTTCGGTTTTGTCGATTTAATTCGCCGTTGCGTGCGTTGCGAGCTTTATCGCGTCTTCAAGCAGAAGGATATTTATCAAGCGGGCGTCGACGCCGACGGCGTGGAAATTCCCGGTAGCAACGTTTATTTGGAAACCGGCGTAAACGCCGATCTCTTTAACGCTAAAGTCGAAGAGATCACGGCGTATCTTGCGACGTTGTTGCCTCGCGAGATTATGGCGGGCGAGAAGATCGATTTGAACGCGCTTTCGCAGAAAAACTACTGGCTTGACGTTACATACGACTCAAACGGCAATTTGATCGCCTCCGCAAATTCCGACGACGACGGTTTACACAACGTCGGTCTTGTCAAGAGAATGGAATACGCGCGCGGACTCTATCTCGTGATGATGACGCTTCTTTACGAAGATATGAACGCTAAAGATTTGTATCCTTCCGACGACGCGGAAGGCGCTGAAGGAGAAGGCGCCGAAGGAGAAGACGTCGAAAAGAAACTCGCCGATTACGTCGAGGGTTCCTTTGATTTACTGAAGTATAAGAAGGAAGCGAAGGGGCTGATGGCGCGCGAGTTGACCGCGACCCGCATCGCTCAGTGGTGTATTAACGTCGTCGATTTTTCCGACCCCGACGCCACGATGACGCCCTTCTATTTCGATCCGACTCCCTTCGACGGCTGGTGGGTTCAAGATTCCGAATGGATCGACGACCCTGCCGCCTCGACAAACGGATACAATCGCTGGAAGATTGGCGAGGAAATCCAGAACGGCGAGACGACGCTCGTGAATCCCGGCTGGGACGCTAACGACAATCCCGAAATTCACTTCCTATTTTCGCCGAACAACGGTTCCCCGAAAGAACAAATGGAAGCGTTCTTCCTCGATGCGTTGAACAATAGCGAGGATTCGTTAGACGACGTTAATAAGTTTAGCGTTTACCGCGATTACGAAGGAAACGAGAGCGTCGAAACCGATTCGGACGGGAACGTCGTCGCTCGAAAGCGTTCCAATAGGCTTATTGCCGAATGGATGACGAAGCCGATCAAAAAGCTGGAGGATCAGGCGAGCGATTTAGGATTCCGCGTCGCGTGGGGTATGGAACGTCCCGACTTGTTGTTGACGGAAACGTTGAATTTCCATGATCTTGGTATTGCCGATACGAAATACGAGGGAGACTTGCCAAGTACGGAAGGACAGCAGGGACAGGGTAATACTCCTCGAACGCGCAAGGATGGCGACGACAGTTTTGATCAAGTCAAACGTCCGCAAGGATCGACTTATTTGGAACTTTATTGCACGGCGAATCCAAACGTGCCGCAATCGCCCGAATTGTACGATTACGTCGACGGCGTTTGGCAGTTGCACTTGTCGAAGAAAACGCCGATCTACAAAGATTCGGCGAATCGCGAGCTTGAAATGCCCGTCTGGCGCGTGGCGATCGGAGCGAGTTCCGACCCGCGAGGATTGAGCGTCGAGGACGATAGGGAAGGCAAAGACGAGGAAGAAAAGAACCAAATTAAAGAAGCGAACGAGAAACTGAAGAAATCGAATAAAGTCGTCTATCGTAAGGCGCGCAACAGCGTTCTTGAGTGGTTGACGCCCCATAAGGACGGAGACGATTATAAGGACGATATTAGTTTCTTCTCGTTGCAGACTCGTCAATTTAGAAATCTTCCGACTCCGCTTGTCGCGGGCGGAACGAAAATTGAAAAAATAAGCGACTACGATCTCGATCAAGGTCTTGACGAGGACGGTAAAAAAGTCAAAGAACTTGACGCTACGAAGCGTCTTGGAGATTGGGTTCCGTTTAACGTTTCTTCGTCTAATTTGCTTGGCGCGGCGATCACGGCAAAGGACGAAGACGCGCGAACGCGCGAGATTGAACTTGATCGCATCGTGTGGTTTAATCACGCTGAAGGCGACGACGACAATAACGGCGGCGTCAATTTGGGAACGGCGGGCAAATATCCCGACGCGTTGCGAACGTTCTGTAACGCGGATCCCAGCGGCAAGCCGTTCTATCTTGAGCCAAACCAATATTTAATTGTCGGACCGAATGCGAGGCGATCTGTTTGTTCTATGCCTTATGAGGCGGTTAAGAATATCGATAAGGTTGGGCGTTTTGGTAAAAACCCGCCCGAGGGTTTGACGGCGGCGTGGTTAAATCTTGAGGAATTTGGAAAGAGTACGCGTTTGGCCGGGCGTTGTAAACATATGGTAGTACGGGCTAATATTGGTGAAAGTGGATTGAATATTTCCGAGCCTTTATGGACGGCGATGGGTACGGATCCATTTCCGATTATTAATCCAGACTATGAGGAGGGACCAGAGAAGGCGTGTACGAACGGCGTTCAAAACGTCGTTTATGACATACCTTTTGAGTTACCCCCCCAATGGGCTGTCGCAGGTAGTACTTATGATCCGAAGAAGTATTCCGTTGAGGATTATCCGATCATTCAGGATGAGTTATTTGGAGTCGGTACTGTTCCTGCGTATAAATCGGCGTTTGTGCAACGTGTCGCCGACCCGAATCGTCCCTATCATCCGTTAATGAATCCTTATATTACGGTCGACTGGAACGTAATGGATTTGATTGTGTATACTGGCGAATGCAACGTTAGCGGCGGCGCCGAAGTGGAAAATCAATGGGCTTTTACTGGTAGCGGGAATTATCCGTTTAGATACAGTGCCGAGGATGACATCAACAAGGATAATAACAGGATATATTTGGCGAAAAACGGCGCTTTAGGTCTCGATAAAGATAAGGAAAAGTTGAGTTATAGCGAAGTTTTTAGTTCACGCCAGTGGGGATCGGAGGATCAAAAAGCGTTTGGACCGACGGTTGGGTCAAGCGTTAGACCCAATCCTTGGGCGCGCGCCTTTAAAGCGGACGGCGAGAAAGCCGGTTTGCAATCGCCGGAGGATCTTACTAAATCTTCGGATCCGACAGTGGTCGCCGCAGCTACGACTTCTCTTGCCGTTCCTTTTGTTCCGAAGCATACGCTTGGCGTTTACAACAACCGAGGCGCTTGGGGAACTTGGGGAGTCGACGAAAACGGGAATCCGAAATTTGCGGAGGACGAGGTCGCCGGGAACACGTACAAAGGGTTGAACGAAAACTTTTTAGTTGGCGGCGGAGTCTATAGCGGCGCGCCTCGAACGCCCTTTGAACATCTCGTTTGGAACGACGCGCCTTTTAGCAACGTAATGGAGTTGGCGCTAGTTCCCGCGAGCGCGCCGGGGCGTTTCGGATTGGAATTTGTCCGTCAAAAGGACAAGGGACAATTTGAGCTTGCCGATCTTTACAAGGTCGACTCCAAGAAGAAGAGTTCGCTCGGTTCCTTCGGCGTCTACGGTTTTACCGACTGGTATAACGACGAGAACGTCAAAGTCGTAAAGAAGGGCGAAACGGAGGCGAAGGACGACGACGAACTGAAGAAATTGAAGGACAAGGCGGGCGCGCTTGGCGCTTACTTGAATTTCTTCGTCAGTTCGAAGACGCCGGGCGAAACGCTCAATTTGTGCAAAGTCTTTGAGTTTGTTCATACGCCTTCTTGGTTCCTTGGCACGAAGTCGCTCGCCGGACGCGATTCCGCCGGTTATTTGATTTCCGATTCCAACGGGAACGCCGAGTTCCGTTCGAAGCGACGCGAGCCGGGTAAGATCAATATCAACACGCTGACTAAGCCCGCGTGGCAGGCGATTTCGCCTTCTTCGGAGCGCGTCGACGAAGGCAGTCGTTTGCCCGGAACGACTTGGGAAGAATTCCAAGAGAAAGGTTATCCTTATTCCACCGAATTTGTTTACGACAATAACGGTAATCAGGTTTACGACACGGACGCGGACGGCAATCAAATTCCGCAAACTCAAGCCGTTGGCAAGGGGTATTGTTACTTCCAGCCCGCCAACACGCTTGCCTTGTGGACGCAGTTAGACAAGTCCGAAGCGCCGGTTCCGACCTTTACGACGTTGCTGGCGCAACAAGACTGCGATTTGAGCGAGTCGAACAGCGTTGAAGAAGAGCCTTTGTTCGACAACGTGAAGGATCGTTACGAGGAAGATGCAAACGGCGACACGTTATATTCGTATAAAGATCCGAATACCGGCGAAGTAGTGCAAACGACCGACGTAAGTTCAGTTCCCGAAGGAACTACGTATACGGAAGTGAAGACTCAGCGACGTAACAATCTTTTCGAAGCGACAGCGGAAATGCAACGCCTTTCCGGGCTGACGACGATGCGATCAAACGTTTTTGCGGCGTGGGTTACGGTCGGTTACTTTGAAGTCGAACGTTGCCAGCCGGGCGTGAATATGCCGAACGTCGACCCCGACGGCAACGCGTTGACGGTAGCCGCTTTGAGGGATTCGAATTACAAGTGGTATCAGTATTATCAGGCAGTCTATCCCGACGGTTATACCTACGGTAAAGAACTTGGTTCCGATTTTGGCGAGACGAAGCGTCGTCGCGGATTCGCGATCATAGATCGTTCGGTTCCCGTCGATTTCCGCCGCGGCAATTCCGCGAACTACAAAGACGCCGTGTTGTTGCAACGTATTATTAACTGATCCTTTGCGATTAGTTTAACGAGCAAAGGGCGAGAAAGACGTTGCGTTTTTCTCGCCCTTTTGTCGTATGTCGAGGCAACCGTTTTCGGAAAGCCGCGTATCAACGATACGCGGATCCGTTGAACCGCCAAAAGACTTCGCGAACAGTGAAACGCAAGAGCTTGACGTCTTTCTTACTTTCTAAGTTTAGGCGTCGTTTTGATTCAAAAGCGTTAAACCGACGTCTTCAATTTTGCGCTTTCACAAGCAGAAACAGTCCGCGTATCGTTGATATGCGGCTTTCCTGAACGCTTTCAAGGAAGTAAATTCCAATGAACGAAAACCCAAACAATTCGACGACGCCGGACTTTGACGAAGTAGAACGCGATTCTTTTTCAACGCGCGTCGAATTTGAATCGATCGTTAAAATATTAAAGTCGCGTTTTCCAGACTTTCCTGAAGACGCGCCTTCGTTGGAGCCTCTTTCGTCGACGCTTGATCTTGAAACGTTGACTCAAATTTTTCATCTTTCCTGTCGCGCTCCGAGTTTTGCCAAGTTTTGCGAGGAATTAGACGCGCTCTGGTCGTCTCGCGACGCGCAAATAAAAGAGTTCGACGAAGAAACTCGACGCGAACTTGCGACGGCGCAACTTTTCAATAATTTCATCGTTGAAATATTGGAAAAACGACGCAAAATAGGCGCGTCGTTTTTAAGGCGCCACGTCGGCGAAATATCGCCTAACGTCGCGCAAGAACTCGACTTTGACGCCTATACGACGGAGCCGACCGTTCATATTTTCGGGGCTCAAGTCTCGCGACTTTGCGATCTTATCTTTTCGATTCCGTTTAAGGATCGGTCCAAAGGCGTTCAGCCCGTCGTCGTTCCGTTGGAACATAAGTCGACGCAGACGCGCGACGTCGCGTTGCAACTATTGACGTCGTTAATCTTGGTTTTACAATATATTCGACGTCATAGGAAACGTTTTCAAAGGAAGGATAAAAAATTTGTTTGGCCGTTTTTGGTATTGTTTTACACGGGCGCAAAACTTTGGGAGAAGGTTTTGAATTTTCCCGACTTATTCGCGACGCCCGACAAGGAGCTTGACAAATTATGGATTTTTAAACTGCCCTTCAAATTTATTAGTCTTTTCGCGCGACCGAAAAAACAGGTGGAAGACGATCCTTGGCTCGACGCTTTTCTCGAGTTGACGAAGGCGGCGGAAAGAATCGTCGTCCAAAAAGACGCGACGTCTGAAGATTGGCGCAAAGCGTGGAACGACGTCTTTAACGCGCTTAGGGAGAAAATCGATCCTCTCGACGAGGAAGAATTGGAAATATGTTGCGAGTTTTTCGTTTTCGTCAGTAAAGTCGCGGTGCGTCAAGGCTGGAAACCGCCTACGCGCGAAGTCGTCGCGCAAAAAATAGAAGAATTAGGAGGAGCCGATATGGCGTTTAAAATTAATAGTATTTACGACCTTGGCGTGTTGGAAGGCGAGGAAAGAGGCGAGGAAAAAGGTCTTCGTAATATGTTGGAACAGTGCGTTACTCTTCGTTTTCCCGGAATAGCTCAGTCCACGATCGGCGCACTTTTGTCGATAACAGACGTGGATTTACTAAAATCGATTTTTAACGTCGCCTGCACTTCCGATTCGTTGGATCGTTTTCAAAGGGACGTTCGCGCAATAACGCCGATAATTTAGACGCGCGTTTTTGTTTACGAACGCGTCGTCTTACGAGCGAATCTGCGTAAAAGCAGTAGATATAGAAAGAAAATCAATGTCGACAAAAAAAATACTAGTGGTCGTAGGGCACCCGAACGTTGCGACTAGTTTTAACGGCGCGATCGCGCGCGCTTCGATCAAGGCGCTGGAAGAGCAGGGATACGAGCCCGTCTTGCGCGATTTGTACGCCGAAGGATTCGATCCGATCGCGACGCTTGAAGAGACGACGCAGAGCGTCGACGAGGCTCCGGCGTCGATGCGCGCGGAAATGGCGCAAGTGAAAGAATGCGCCGGATTTGTTTTCGTTCATCCGAATTGGTGGGGAACGCCGCCCGCAATTTTGAAGGGCTGGATTGATCGCGTAATACGCAACGGGTTCGCTTACGGCTTTACCGAGTCGGGACCTTGGCAAGGTCTAGGCGACAAGATCGTTCAAGTCTTTACGACGTCGAACACGCCTCGAGATATTGAAACGGAAGTTTACGAGGATCCCCTCGAAAACTTCTGGAAGACGATCGTTTTTGGTCTTGTCGGTTCGAAGTCGTATGAACGTAGGAATTTCGAGCAGATTATTTTAAGCGACGAGACGCAACGCGCCGAATGGCTCGCGGAAGTCGACGCGACGATTCGACGAAGATTTCCTAAGATTTAAGATTTGAGCGCGGGGCGTCCCTCAAATTTTCGCGTCGCCCCATAAATTTTCGCGACGCTCCGCCAATCCAAAAGAGCGCGACGATTCCGACTTCGGCGATAATCGAAACGATGCGCTGAATAATCGAGACGAGCGCCGAAAGCGCTTCCGGCTCGATCGCAAAGGACAAATTCTCGGGTCGCGCTAATATTTCCGAAAAATAGGGCGTCAAGAGAACTGAAAGAACCGCTTCGCGAATTCCCAGTCCGCCGGGCGCGATCGGGACGGCAAATCCTAGCGTCATTGCGAGCGCGGTCGTCGCGACGTATCGCGGAATTTCTAGGAGCGACGGGGGCGACGGCAAACCAAGACTCCGAATCGACGCCCAAAGGGACAAGCCAAAGAAGAGCCATAGAAACGTCATTAAAACGACGCCAAGCCCTAACGAACGAAGATTCAGGCGTTTCAAACTTTCTTCAACCGCCGGATCGTTCGCGCCGACGCGCAGTATTTTCAACGCTTTTCTCATAACCGGCGGGAAGAGCGGGATAATCGAACAAGCCGCCGTCGCCAACGCCGCGACGGACAAAAGATAGTGCGTTCGGAATTGACAGAGTACGATCAGCGCGGCGATAAACGCGCCCGTTCCCATCATCGTTAGCGTTTCATAGAAGACGCAGACGGCGGCGACGCTTGCGCGCACGTCGGTCGACGCGACGAGCGCCGAGCGAATCACGACGACGAGCGCCTTGCCCGGAACGTATTTTCCAAGTTGACTATAGTAAAACGCGGAGATCGATCGTCCTAGCTTGGGTTTTTGTCCAAACCAACGCAAGGAGAGAAACCAGAAAATCGCCGAGGGGAAAAAAGCGAGCAAGTAGAAGACGCCCGACGCCGCCAACCAAGAATATTGAGGGCGCCATTCGTATTGGGACGCCTCGATCCAGCTTTTTTGAAGTTGGCGCGAAATCCAAAGAACGATCAGTGCGAAAATCGTAATTTTCCCGAGCGTCAGCGCAATTTTCAAAGTTGATTTAGAATTCGTGGATCGCGATTTGAAGAGCGCGCAAAACCCTCGACGCGTTTCTTGTT
>JAZUGM010000378.1:0-3035 GCA_045641205.1 Thermoguttaceae bacterium | reverse complement strand
TATCGCGTCGTCTCCAATTGCGGCGAAAACGCGTGTCAAACGGTTCCTCATCTCCATTTTCATATTCTTGGCGGTCGCGGGTTCGCTTGGCCTCCGGGGTAAAGTTTAACAAACGTCGTAAGCGCCGCGCGTCCGCGCGTCAAAAGTAACAGTTCTTTTTTATCGATCGTTGCAATGGAAAAGATTTTTCAATATATTGAAGAACATAAACAAGTCTTTTTAGATCAGTGGTTTGAAGTTCTTCGCATCCCTAGCGTCAGCGCTCAAGCGGAACACAAAGGGGATATGTTAAAAACGGCCGAATGGCTGGTCGGGTTTCTTCGCGACAAGCTCCAAATGGAAGCGAAGATCATACCGACGAACAAGCATCCGTTAGTATACGCCGAATCGCCCAAAGTTCCCGGCGCGCCGACCGTGTTGATTTACGGTCATTACGACGTTCAGCCCGTCGAACCGTTGGAGGCTTGGGAAACGGAACCGTTCGAACCGACGATTCGCGACGGCAAAGTCTACGCGCGCGGAGCGAACGACGACAAAGGCCAGTGGTGCGCGCATCTTTGCGGAATGCAAGCGTATCTAGCGCTTAACGGCAAATTCCCCCTTCAGTACAAATTCATACTCGAGGGCGAAGAGGAAGTCGGAAGCGACTCGTTGTCCGCGTTCTTAGACGACGCCGAAAATCGCAAGTTGCTCGCTTGCGACGCGCTTTTGGTAAGCGACACATCGGCGGCCGGTCCCAAGACGCCCGCGATTACTTACGGCTTGCGCGGCGTCGTCGGGTTCGAATTAAAGCTCAAAGGACCTAAGCGGGATCTTCATTCGGGCATTTACGGCGGTTCCGTCTACAACCCGGCGATCGCGCTGTCGAAACTGCTCGGCTCGATCGTCGACGAAAACGGCGTAATTCAAATTCCCGGCTTCTACGACGACGTGGAAAATATCTCGCAGTTGGAACGAGACGCGCTTGCCGCCAATCCGTTCGACCCCGTTGAAAACGAGAAGCAAATCGGCGTTCCTTCCGAATACGGCGAGCCGGGCTACACAGTCTTGGAACGTAGAGGCGCGCGCCCCTCGTTCGACGTCAACGGACTGACGAGCGGCTATCAAGGCGAAGGAGGAAAGACGATCATTCCGAGCGAAGCGTCCGCTAAATTTACCTTCAGAACCGTTCCAAACCAAGACCCGGAAAAAATTCGCGTCGCGTTGCGCAAGTTTCTCGAAGAGCGACTTCCTTCGGGCGTAACGATGGAACTAATTTGTCAACAGGGCTCGGGCGGCATGGTCGCGCCTCTTACCGGCAAGTTCATTACGACGGCGAGCGAAACGCTAGAAAAAGTCTTCGGTTGCAAGCCGTTGTTCGTTCGAGACGGCGGCTCGATTCCGATCGTCGCGGAACTCCGAACGAAGCTCGGCGCCGAAACGGTTCTCGCAGGTTTTGGACTCGACGACGACGGAATTCACTCGCCTAACGAGAAATTCAATCTCGATATGTTCTTCAACGGAGTCAAGACGAGCGCTTTGCTTTGCGACGCCTTTGGAAAAATCAAGGCGTAATACGCGGTTTTCTTACGCGTCGCGGTTATACGCGTTCTAATCGATCGCGCGTCGTCGACGCGCGGTTTTTCGTTTGAAGGATTTTGATCTTGAGCGCGACGATTCCTCCCTCCCCTTTCTTTCCCGACGTCAAATTCGCGACGGAAGACGGTCTGTTATGTCTTGGCGGCGAATTGTCGCCCAACGTCGTTCTTGACGCGCTCGTTCGCGGAATCTTTCCTTGGCCGGTTTATATCGGCGAAGAAATCCCCGATTTTGCGGTCGCGAGAACGTCGTCGGAGACGATCGTCCCCCGACCTTCGGACGCCGCGAAATGGAACGGTTTTACGCCCGACGATTTAGATTCTCTCGACGCGACTGGCGAGGCGCTCGGCTGGTGGGCGCCCGATCCTCGCGCGATTTTCGATTTGAACGACGTTCATATTCCGCGCAGACTGGCGCGAACAATGCGAAGCGGCAAATTTGAAGTCACGTTCGACCAAGCCTTTCCCGAAGTTATGATCGCGTGCGCCAAGGCGGGCGCCCGCGTCGAAGAAGGAACTTGGATCACGCGCGAATTTTTCGACGTCTATTGTCGACTCTTCGAACTGGGATTCGCGCACAGCGCCGAAACGTGGACGATCGATCCGGCGTCGGGCAAGCGGCGTCTTGTCGGCGGCGTCTACGGAGTCGCAATCAACGCGTTTTTCGACGGCGAATCGATGTTCAGCGTCGAGACGGACGCGTCGAAAGTCGCCCTTTTCAGTTTGTTGACGAGGCTCAAAGAACGCGGTTTTCTACTCTTTGATCTGCAAATATTGAACTCGCACACGGCAAGTCTTGGAGGAACGGAAATTCCTCGCGCCGAATATGTTAAACGGTTGGAAAAAGCGTTGTTGACGCCTGTGAAATTTTGAGCGTTTCGTCCCCAAAACAACGAAATCAAGCGACGCTTTTCTAATCGTCTTTTTTGTCGAGTCGTTTTTTGTTCTTTCTTGCAATTTAAAAATTAACGCGTAAAATAACGGAGTCGTCGGCGCGATCCGTCGAATTGGTCGGGTCGTTTGAATAGAGGAACGGAGCTTTTTATGAAGAAAAACTGGGACGATCAGAGTCGAGACGTCGACGAAGAAAAACAGTTGGAACTTTTGCGCGAGTATCTTGATCGACTTGTTCAGTTAGGCGTCAATCTGCGTCAAGATTGGTTCTTTCACATCGTGTTCGGGCGCGAGGAGTCGACTCCGTTTCTACGCGGTTTAATGAACGGCGTCTTGCGAAACGCGAACGAGCCGCCCGTCGACGCGATAAAAATCAAGAATCCGTTTAAGTTTGGCGCTACTTACGACGACAAAGACGTGATTTTAGACGTCGCCGTCGAAGACGAATTGGGGAATCAATACGACGTCGAAATGCAAACGTGGAATCACGGAAAATTTCGTGAGCGAATCGTTTACTATCTCGAAAAGATCGCGGCAAGCCAACTGTCGAGGGGCGAAGCCTAC
>JAZUGM010000377.1:0-16414 GCA_045641205.1 Thermoguttaceae bacterium | reverse complement strand
GTGCGTGCGCCAAATCTCGCCGGAACTTGCCGACCAGCTTGATTTCAAGAACGCCAAGTCGGAACCGACCGTTTTTGTTTTTGGCAACAACGTTTCACGAATTTGCGACTTGCTTTTCTCGATACCCTACAAAGACGGACGGGACTGGTTCTTTCCTATCGTCGTTCTAATGGGACACAAGTCGGCGCCCGACAGATTCGTCGCGAAACAGATGTTGATCAGTTTGGCGGCGACGCTTGGTTTTATGGGTCGGTACAAGGAACGGTTCCGAACGCCCGACGGAAAGACTATTTGGCCTTTCGTCGTTCTTTTCTACACGGGCGCGAAGAAATGGAACGCCGTTCCGAACTTACCCGACTTGTTCACGACGTCGTTGGAAGATTTGGATCGGAAATGGATATTCAATTTGAAGTTTCTGCTTGTCTCGTTGGTCGATAAGAAACTCGTCGCGACGCCCGAAGACGACGAAGACAAACAAAACGCTAAAAAGCTCGAGTCTTTCGACGAGGTTGTTCTTCCGTCGAATTGGCTGACGTCCTTTTTCGAATTTTTACGCAGGGCGGAGCTTGCGTCGGACAATCCTAAATCGACGCGCGAAGGCTGGCTCGCGGACGTCGGCGCGTCGTTGCGTCCGTTAAAAAACGTCTACGACCCCGACGACGCGCAAGACGTTCGCGCGCTTGACGATGCGCTTAGTTTTGTCGGGACGATGTGCGCGAAGATGAATTTCGAAACGCCAACGCGCGAAGAATTAACGACCATTATGGCAAACGAAGGAATCGGCGGTATGATTGCTACTTCAAGATTGATTTACGCGGCGGAAAGAGAAGAAGGAAGAATCGAAGGAGAGCGCGACGGGAGAATTGCGGGAGAACGCGACGGGAGAATCGCGGGAGAACGCGACGGGAGAATCGCGGGTAAACTCGAAGAAAGGCAAAGTTTGCTCGCGCAACTGATCAGTTTACGTTTTCCAACGGCGACTCCAAACTTCGTTAAAAAACTCTCCAAGGCAAAGGACGAATCATACGCCAAAGAACTAATGTCAGTCGCTCTTGCCGCCTCCACGCTCGACGAGTTTAAGAAAAAGGTTAAAGCGCTCAAGCCCGCCTGCTAGAACACGTCGTTTTCGAAACGCCAACGCGCAAAGAATTAACGACTATTATGGCAAACGAAGGAATCGGCGATATGATTGCTACTTCAAGATTGATTTACGCGGCGGAAAGAGAAGAAGGAAGAATCGAAGGAGAGCGCGACGGGAGAATCGCGGGGAAAATTGAAGGAAAACTGGAAGAAAGACAACGTTTTCTTGCTCAACTGATCAGTTTGCGCTTTCCAACGGCGACGCCTTACTTCGTCAAGAAGTTCTCTAACGCAAAGGACGAATCATACGCCAAACAGCTGACGTCGCTCGCTCTTACCGCTTCCTCTCTTGACGAGTTTAAGAAAAAGGTTAAAACGCTCAAGCCCGCTTGCTAAAAACGTAATCGTTCACGAAATATTCTGAACGGGGTTCGCGTTAAAATCGCGCCGTAAGACGCGCTCGATAAGCCGCTTGCGTAGCGATTCCAGCACGACGTTTATTCGAAAATAAGCGCGTCGGTTAGAACTTTGCTAAACATTCAGTGACGCTTACGTCAACGCGTAGCTTCTCGGAAACGGCGGCGCACGCAAGAATAACGAAAGGAAGACTTATGATCGGCGACAATCGACGACGCGTGGCGGCAATCACCGGCGCGTCTAGCGGATTTGGTCGGATTTACGCGGAACGTTTCGCGGCGATGGGTTGCGATCTTTTACTTGTCGCGCGCCGTGAAGAGAAATTACGCCAAGCGGCGGAAGAAATACGCGCACAATTTGACGTCGAAATTGAAATAATCGTCGCCGACTTATCCGTTCTTAGCGACGTCGAACGCGTCGAAGCGCGTCTTGAAAAGATACCCGCGCTTTATTGTCTTGTCAACAACGCGGGCTTCGGGGGCAATCAGAAATTCCCGGACGTCTTTATCGACGTGGAGACGTCGATGGTTCTGACGCATTGTCTGGCGCCGATGCGCCTCTCGCGCGCGGCTCTGATTCCAATGAAGGCGCGCGGACTTAAACGCGACGCGGGCTATATTGTCAACGTCGCTTCGATCGCCGGTTTTCTCGCCGGCGAGGGCGCGGCGGATTATACGGCTACAAAAGCGTATTTAATCGCGTTTTCTCGCTCGCTTCAGTGCGACGTTCGACGTTTCGGCGTTCGCGTGCAAGTCCTCTGCCCTGGCTTTGCGCGGACGGGCTTTCACGACGCGGAAACGATGCGCTTTTCCAAGCTCAAACAGACGGTTCCGTTTTTCCTTTGGCAACGCGCGGATCGCGTCGTCGACGCGTCGTTGCGCGCGATCAAGCGGCGTTTGCTCCCTACGGTCGTTTGTATTCCGACCGTAATATACAAACTCGTCGGATATTTCGGGTCTAGTTGGCTCTTTGCGCCCTTGAGGTTGCTCTTCTCTTGGGGGGCGGCTAGGTAATTCGTCCCAACAGTCCGACGACGCCCCGCTTTTTTGCGCGACGTCGTTTTAGAACCCTCGCGCGGCGCGAATATCGTCAAAATCGCGGAGTTTATAACCGATTCCGACGTAATCGAGCGTATTGCACAAGGCGCGCAAGGCGACGCCAAGCCCGTCGCAACCGCTGTAACCGCCGAATTGTCCGCCGCCTTTAACGTGCGGTTCGAGGTCGAGAAACACGCCGGGCAAGCCGCGATTTTGGTAATATTCCGTCAACGAAGGCAGGATTTTAGCGAAATCGCGGAAGATCGCTTCGTGCCCGGAGTATCCGACGTCGCAAGGAACGAATCCTTTCATTTTGTCTTCGTCTTGTCGTCCGCCCTTGACTTCGACCAACGTCTTCGAATAATCTTTAACGTGCATCCAACCGATACCCGGCTTCATCGCTTCGTATTGTTCGAAAATTTCCGCCGTCGTATAGCCTTGAACGACAAGATTTGCGGCGTCAAAGATCAACTTCATCGCCGGATGGTTCACTTGGCGATAGATTTCTCCGAGAATCCAACCGTTGCAACCGATAAGATTTGCTTCGACTTCGAGTCCGAACGTCAAGTCGGAACGATGGCAAGTTTCGGCGATCTTGCCTAGTCGGTCGACCGCTTGCGAAACGTACTTTTTCGGATCGTCGCCCTTCGGCTGATAGAAAGAAAATCCGCGGATCAACTTCGTTTCGAATCGATGCGCAATATCGCAGACGCGCATAACGTCGTTTTGCAAATATTGTTCGAAAGGAACGTATACGTCCTTCGTTCCGTCGTCGACGTCGAGCAACTTGATTTTACCGATAGGAGAACCGATCGAAGAGACGTTGAGTCCGTAATCGTTTTGAACGTCGAGAACCGCGCGAATTTCGTCGGTCGTCAACTTCATTACGTTCTTTACGCCGTCTCCCAAATTGACGAAACGGATACTGTAGTACTGCAAACCTAACGCGGCAAAAGTCGCAAATTGCTCGACCAGCGTTTTCGAGTTCGAACATTCGTCGGAAAACCCGGTCAATACGACTTGCGGCGTTTTTTTAGCGAGCGTCGCCATTGTAAAATCCTTCTGTTCTCAATGTTACGAAAAAAACGTCGACAAATCGCCGACGAACGGTAAAACGTCAAATATTCAACGCGCGTTTGGCGAGATAAAGTCCGGCGAGCGTTTTGGCGTCGACGATTTCCTCGCGTTCGATCATTTGATCGATTTCATCCCACGTCTTCGGCTCGAGCGTAATCTTCTCGCCGTCTTCGGGCGCGCTTTCTCCTTCTTTCAGGTTTGTCGCCAAATAAAGCGTCAACTCCTCTTGAAGAATACCGGGCGACGTGTAAATCGCCGTCAGTCGTCGAATTTCTTGCGGGAAATAACCCGTCTCCTCGACTAACTCGCGTTTCGCGGTTTCGAGCGGCGGTTCGTTCGGCTCCAGCGTCCCTGCCGGGATTTCGTAAATTTCACGTTCGAACGTAATTCGAAATTGTCGAATCAACAAAACGCGTCCGTCGGCAAGAATCGGCACGATTCCAACCGCGCCGGGATGTTTCACCACTTGACGTTTCAATTCCTTGCCGCTACGCCCCGTCATTGTGCGTTCGACGACTTTAAAAACGCGCGCTTGTAATAAAATCGGTTCTTCTTGTTCTTGCATCGTTGAACTCCGTTCCAAAATCTAGCTCAACTATTTCTGTCCAAAATAACAAAAAAACGCCCGTCCGAAGAAAAGCGTCCGTCGGAAAAAACGAGGATCGCGCAAACCGCGATAAACGACGATCTGTTGGTTCGCCCCGTCGCGCTTGACGACGCGTTGATTTCAAACTAAAGTTGGAATCAAGACCGTCTTAATATTGTAATACGATTCTAACGTCAAATCAAGCGTCATACAAAAAAAATGAGTAATCGTTCGCAGAATTTTTCGAACAAGGTTCGCGTTGGAATCACGACTTTTATTCTAAAATTAAAGCGTCGTTTGAAAACTTTGCAAACTTTCCACGAATGATTACGCCGTCTGTTATTTTTTAATCGAAACTTTTTTTCGCGAACGCCTGTCAAAATAAGAAAAGTCGAAGCGTAAAGGTTGAAACGGTCGAAGAAAGGTTTATAATTAATTTCGTAAGTTCCGACGAGCGTTTAAGACGCCAAGCGTTTAAAAACAAACCGCTTGTTTTGACCGCGAGTCGAACGTCGACGTTTTTATTATCGATCACACGTAAATAGGAACCAAACTATGCGACGACGAGATTTTTTGACGACCTCCGCGCTGACCGCCGCTCTTATGCCTTTCGGCTCCTCGCTTTCCAAACTTTTTGCCGACGACGCGGCGAAAAAGATTCTTTATTTTACCCGTTCGCAAGGCTTTGAACACTCGCCCGTCAAGTTGGGCAAAGACGGCGAAAGCGTTTCCGACAAAACGATCAAGAAACTTGGAAAAGAACTTGGTTTTGAAGTCGTCTGCACGAAAGACGGAACGGTTTTCGACGGCGATTTGAGTCAATACGCGGCGTTCGTCTTCTACACGAGCGGCAATCTTGACCAAGAAGGCGGCGACGGCGCCAAGCCGATGAGCGCGCAGGGCGTCCAAAATTTCCTCGGCGCGATTCGCGGCGGAGTCGGCTTCCTCGGCTTCCACAGTTCGACCGACACGTGGCGCAAAGGGACGGGCTACAAAGTCGATCCGTTCTTTGAACAGACGGAATATATCCGTATGCAAGGCGGCGAGTTCATCATTCACGGTTCTCAACAGGAAGCGACGGTCGAAATTCACGACGATTCTTTGCCGTCGTTAGTCGCGCGCAAACCGTCTTTTCGTTGGTTTGAAGAATGGTACGCCAATAAAAACTTCGCGCCGGAAATGCGCGTTTTGGCCTCGGTTCAGACGGCGGATATGAAAAAAGACGGACATAACAAGTGCTACGATCGTCCGGCGTTCCCGTGCATTTGGGCGCGCAAAGAACAAAAAGGAACGTCGCTCTATTGCGCTTTCGGACACAACGATTCCTTCTGGACCGACGGCAAGCAAGACGATTTGATCTCCGATCTCTTGAAAGCTGCGACGGGACAAATCGAAATCTCGACGGAACCCAACTTGAAGCAAGCCTGTCCGATGGCGGATATGTTGCAAAACGATTGGATCAAGGGTTTAACGAACTCCTCCGATTGAAGGCGACGCTTTTAGTTCTTTCTGTCAAGACGCGTTGTGAAAAATTCGTTCCAGCGATCGATTTTCACGGCGCGTCCGCTTTCATTTTGAAGCGCTTGCGAGGAAGTTATGTCCGCGACTTATTACAACATTGCCGAAACGTTGCGAGAAAACGCTAAACAAATTCCCGACGCGATCGCCGTCGCGGAGCCGCTGTTTCAAGGAAAAAAACCGAAGCGCGATCCATACGGCAAACGCGAATATTCCGTCGTAACCTTTGCCGAACTCGATCAGGATTCCGACCAAATCGCCGCCGCGTTGCAACGTTCCGGCGTCAAGCCCGGTATGCGTCTGGCGTTGATGGTTCGTCAAGGAATCGACTTTATTTCGCTAGTTTTCGCGCTATATAAAACGGGCGCGACGCTGGTTTTGATCGATCCGGGCATGGGCGTCAAACGAATGTTGCTCTGCCTAAAAGAGGCGGAACTTGACGGCTTCGTGGGAATCCCGACGGCGCAAATTGCGCGCGTTTTGTATCGTCGCTGGTTCCCCAAAGCGAAATTTAATTTGACGGTCGGTCGACGTTATTTCTGGGGCGGACTTTCCTTGGAAAAAATCCGCAAAGGCGCTTTTGAAAAGCCGCGCGATCCCCGGACGACGCTCGACGATCCCGCCGCGATTATCTTCACAAGCGGCAGCACGGGCGTCGCTAAAGGCGTTTTGTACACCTACAGAATGTTCAAAACGCAAGTCGAGCAAATATCCAAACGTCTCAATATTAAGCCGGGCGGAGTCGATCTTGTCGGCTTCCCGTTCTTTGGATTGTTCAACGCCGGGATGGGAACAACTGCGGTTATTCCCGATATGGATTCGACGCATCCGGGATCGGTCGATCCCAAGCTCTTCCTAGAAGCGGCAAACGACTGGAAAATAACGCAGTCGTTCGGCTCCCCCGCCTTGTGGAATCGCGTCGTCAATTATTGCGCTGAAAACAATCTCAAAATAGCGACGCTCAAACGCGCGGTTATCGCCGGCGCGCCCGTCTCGTTCGACTTATTGCGAAGATTTCGGCAAATTCTACCCGACGACGCGGAAATTATCACTCCTTACGGCGCAACCGAGTCCTTGCCACTCGCGGCGATCGAATCGCGCGAAATTCTCGGCGAAACAGCGGAAAAAACGCGAGTCGGAGCCGGAATTTGCGTCGGCAAATTCTTTGAAGCGCCGCTTGATCGCAAAATCATACCAGTAACAGACGAGCCTATTCCGCGTTTGAGCGACGTCAAAGAATTGGCGCCGGGCGAAATCGGCGAGTTGCTCGTTTCGGGACCTCAAGCGTCCCCGCGATACGTAACGCGAACCGAAGCGAACGCTTTCGCGCTCGTCGAAGGAGACGACGGACGTCTTTGGCGTCGCGTCGGGGACGTCGGATACGTCGACGCGCAAAATCGATTTTGGTTCTGCGGTCGCAAATCGCATCGCGTGGAAACGCCTTACGGACCGCTATTTACGATTCCTTGCGAGGCAATCTCCAACGAATTGCCGAAAATCTTTCGTTCCGCGCTCGTGGGCGTTCCTTTGCCCGACGATTTCGTCGAGCCGTCGGATATTTCCGAACGCGCGAAAGAATTTCGGCGTCAATGGCGCGAGCCGACGATGGTCGTCGAACCTTACCCGAACGCTCGCCCGGAAAACGAGGTCGAAGCGGAACGAATTCAGGCGGAAGTCCTTGAAATCCTTGGAAAAAACGCGTTGACGAATCGCATTCGACGCGTCTTCATTTGCGAAAGTTTCCCCGTCGACGTCAGGCATAACGCGAAAATCAACCGCGAGCTTCTCGCGGAATGGGCGTCCGCAAAATTGAAAGGCAAGACAATTCCGTTAGTCAACGCGCCTATTAAAGGTTGAAACAAAAGGCGTCGCGCGTCGACGTCGCTGTTTTCGAGTCGACGCTTCGTCCTTATGCAAATCGATAATTAAACCGCTTTTTTATGCGAGGAAATCAATGACGTCCGACGACACGATCGTCGCGCAAGCGTCGGCGCAAGGCAATTCGCGCCGCGGAATCGTCCGTCTCTCGGGCGAAAACGCGCTTGACGCCGTAATTCCTTTTTTTGAGCGCGATTTTTTGTCCAACAAACCGAAATCGAGCGGTGAAAGAACGGATTCCGCGCGACAATTTGACGGATTCGATCTTGCGAAGCCGTTCGTCGCGCCCGGTCGTTGGGCGCCTTGGGGCGAAGAAACGCCGTTGCGTCGGGTTCGTTGCGCCTTGTTCTATTGGCCTCGAGGACGCGGATTTACCGGCGAGCGCGCGGTTGAATTGCACTTGCCCGGCGCTCCGCCGATTTTAAACGCGTCAATTCGAACGATCTGCGCGACGAACTTGGCGCGTTTGGCGACGCGGGGCGAATTTACCTTGCGCGCCTTTCTCACAGGTCGGCTCGATTTAACGCGCGCGGAGGCGATTTTGGGCGCAATCGACGCGCAATCCGACGCCGAATTGCGCGTCGCGCTGGCGCAACTTGGCGGCTCGCTCGAGCGCGAGGTTACGCGCGTTTACGAACGCACGTTCGACGCGCTGACCGATCTTGAGGCGGGCTTCGACTTTGTCGAAGAAGACGTCGAGTTCGTTTCATACGCTGAAATTCGCGATCGACTGCAAGAAGCGTTTCAGTACGTCGACGACGCGTTACGACGCGCGCGAACGCAAATCGCGTCGGATAGAACGCCGCGCGTCGTTTTTGCGGGTCTTCCCAACGCGGGCAAGAGTTCGCTCTTCAATAAAATCGTAGAACTTAACGACGGCGTCGCGCCCGGACGCGCGCTGGTTTCCGACGTCGCGGGCACGACTCGCGATTATTTAGAAGCGGAACTGAACGTCGACGGTCTGCGCTTTCAGCTGGTCGACGACGCCGGAGTCGAATCTCCCGACGCGTCGAACGCGCCGCGCGCGTTGGCGCAGGCGAGTCTTCCGACGCTCTTTGCGGAAGCGTCGCTGATTTTGTTGTGTTTCGACCCTGCAAATCGCGCGCGCGTCGTCGAACTGGAAAAAATATTGCCGAAATCGACGCCGATTTTACGCGTCGCGACTAAACGCGATCTTGACTTCGGCGCCAGCCGCGAAAAACAAGAGGACGTCCAAGACGAAATCGTCGCGACGTCGGCGGAAACGGGCTCGGGCGTCGCGCGACTCGTCGAAAAAATCGTCGCGACTCTACGCGCTCGTTCGGAACACGGAGCAATAACTTCCTCGACGGCGATTCGTTGTCAAGAGGCGTTGCGCGGCGCTAAAGAAGCGTTGCAAAACGCGTTGAATCTACTTGACGATCAGCGCTTTCAAGACGGGTTCCTACTCGCGTCTGAAATTCGTCTCGCGCTCGATCGGCTCGGTTCAATCACAGGGCGCGTCCATACCGACGATTTGTTGGATCGTATTTTTAGTCGCTTCTGCATCGGCAAGTGATACCTTGTAGAGCAACACGGGATTTGTCGCCGTCAGTCGTTCATACTCGACGACGCGCAACAATCCCAACTGCAGTAGATATTCCGTTCTACTTCCGACGTCGCTTAACGCGAAAAATTCGCGATTTGGACGTCCGCTCCAATACATTCGTTTCGTAATCTCCGCGAGAGAAAGAGGCGTTTCCGACTCTTGGAGAAGAGTAAGAAGTCGATCGTCGCGCCGTTCCATACTGCGCAACGCCTGCTCGACGCGCGCCGGGACGTTCTCGATAAGTTCTTCGTGCGCGGGCAAGAGCATTAAACGTTCGCCCGCGCGACGTTCAAACTGAAGCGCAAATCGTTCCAAGTTCTTCAGTGAACGAACGTAATTGACGACGCCGGTCTGCGGCGTCATTCTCGTCGGCCAAATTTGCGTCAACGTCTTTGAAAGCAACAAGTCTCCGGAAAACGTCGCGTTTCCGCATTGAATCGCAAGATGCCCAGGACTGTGCCCTGGAAAATAGAGAAAACGCAACGCGCCAAACGTTTCGCCGCCGAACAATTTACGCGCGACTTCGACGCTTTTTGCTCTACCGGGTCGAAATCCGAAACCGTCGAGAATTTTTGGAATTTCTTCGTCGTCGACGCCCGCCTCGCGTAAAAAACTTACATAACGGCAATTCTCGACGCAAGCGCATTCGTCGTAGGCGGAAACAAGCCGACTTTCAAAAGCGTGAACCCAAACTTCGGCGCCCGTTTGACGCCAAAGTTCGTAGGCGCCGCCAAAATGATCGACGTGCGCGTGAGTAAGAACGATTCGTTTGATTTTTTCCGGCTTGAAACTAGGCTCAAATTCTTCGCGAATCGTTCGGAAAGCGCTTTCAACGTCGGAGTTGGATTCGTCGCTTCCAGACCCCGAATCGATTAAAATCCAATCGGCTTGCGAACTTGCGACGTTTGCAACAGAAGGCGTTTCTTCGAAAAGCGCGACCAAATAGATCGACCCGCTAAGAAAAGGAAGAACGCGCGCTTGAATTTGATAGACGACGCCGACGCCAATATGGAACCGACGAACGCGCCCGTCGGATGAAATCTCGCATTCTAACGTATCGTTCCCCATAACCGTTCTTTCTAACAACGCGCTCGATTTGATCGGAATTAAAACAAACGAAACAATAAAAAACTCCTTGCGATTCTGAAAAACGCAAAAGCGTTTCACAATCGAAGGAGATGAAGAAGATTCTTACGACGTCGACTCTAGAAAGAACCGACGCGAGGGGCGCTCGCGCAAATCTTACAATTTCGCGGCTTTCTCCGCCGCGCGAACCTTAGCGCGCGCCCTCTCGACCACTCGCGCTTTATCCTCCGCCAGAATCGGCGAACATTCCCAAGCGACCGCTTCGTCCAACTCTTTTCTCGCGGCGTCTAAATCTAGCGACTTCAATTCGTAGGCGGAATCCGTCAAAATAGAAACGACGTTTCCGGCGACCTCGACGAATCCGCCCTCGAGATACCAGCGTTCGATCGAACCGTCTTCCAGCGTCAGTCGAGCTTCGCCCGCGCCAAGACGCCCCACGACGGGCGCGTGATCCTTGCCGATCCCGTATTCGCCGTCGTACAAAGGCGCCACGACAAATTTAACTTCTTGGTCGACGCGCACGCCTTCAGGGGTAACGGCAACGCACTTCATCGTACTCAACTCCTTCCGAAACGGAACCGCAAACACAAACGCGTCGGCGACTTGCGTTTCAACGTCGAAAGTAATTACTTTTTATCCGCTTTTGCCTTCATACGCTCCGCTTGTTCGGCGGCTTGCTCGACCGACCCGACGTACATAAAGGCGGATTCCGGCAAATGATCCCATTTTCCGTCGGCAATTTCGTTGAACGAACGGATCGTGTCCTTTAGCGGGGTAATTTCGCCGGGTTTGCCTGTAAAGACCTCCGCGACAAGGAACGGTTGCGACAAAAATCGCTCAATACGTCTTGCGCGATGAACCGTCAACTTGTCTTCTTCGCTTAGTTCGTCGACGCCCATAATCGCGATAATATCCTGCAAATCACGATATTTCTGCAACATCTGCTGAACGCGTCGCGCGCAATCGTAATGTTCTTGTCCCACGTATTGAGGATCGAGCATACGACTCGAGGACGCCAACGGATCGACGGCGGGGTAAATACCCTTTTCCGAAATAGAACGCGCAAGATAAACGAACGCGTCCAACTGACCAAACGCGGCGGCCGGCGCGGGGTCGGTTGGGTCGTCGGCTGGAACGTAGACCGCTTGAACGGAAGTAATCGCGCCTTTTTTCGTCGACGCAATTCGCTCCTGCAAAGCGCCCATTTCCGAAGCCAAGGTCGGCTGATAACCTACCGCCGACGGAATACGTCCCAACAACGCGGAAACTTCGGAACCCGCCTGAGAAAAACGGAAAATATTGTCAATGAAGAGCAAAACGTCCGTTCCAAGATTGTCGCGGAAATACTCCGCCATTGTCAACGCCGACAACGCGACGCGGAGACGCGCCCCAGGGGGCTCGTTCATCTGTCCGAAAACCATCGTCGTTTGGTCGAGTACGGAACGCCCCGTCTGACCGATTTTCGCTTCTTGCATTTCGCGCCAAAGGTCGTTTCCTTCGCGCGTTCGCTCGCCGACGCCCGCGAAAACCGACGCGCCGCCGTGCGCGCTGGCAATACGCGCGATCAGTTCTTGAATAATAACGGTCTTTCCCAACCCAGCGCCGCCAAACAGCCCGGCTTTTCCGCCGCGAACAAAGGGGGTCAGTAAGTCGATAACTTTAATGCCGGTTTCAAAAACGGTCGAATTTGTCGAAAGTTCGTCAAGTTTTGGCGCTGGTCGATGAATTGGGCGTTTTTCTTCGGTCTTAACGTCGCCTTTGTTGTCGATCGGACTCCCCAACAAATTGAAAACGCGCCCTAAAGTTTCCTTTCCGACCGGCACGCTAACGGGCGCGCCGAGGTCGAGACATTGCATTCCGCGAACCAATCCGGTAGTGTCGCCAAGAGCCACGCAACGCACGCGCCGACCGGGCAAGAGCTGTTGAACCTCGCCGACAAGACGCTTCTTTTGCGTCGCGCCCCGGCTATTTTTAATCTCTATGTCGATTTCAACGGCGTTATAAATAGCGGGCAACTTCCCGTCGGGAAATTCCGCGTCAAACGTCGAGCCGATAACTTGCGTGATCCGGCCGTAACGACGATTCGTGTCAGTTTGGGTCATTGTTTACGTAACCTTGTTTTTTCAACGTTGGCAAAAGAACGCTAAAGCGGTTTAAATTCCCGGACGTCTTTCTCCGATCGGTTCCAAAACTTTTAAAATACGTTAAATAATCAGGACTCGACGCGCTTGTCGGCGCCTTAAACGCTATAACGCGCTCGCGCCGCCAACGACTTCGGCGATCTCGTTGGTAATTTGCATCTGCCGTTCTCTATTGTACGCGGTCGTCAAGTTTGAAATCATCTCTTCGGCGTTTTCGGTAGCCGCCTTCATCGCCGTCATTCGCGCGATTTGCTCGCTTACGGAGGCGTCCAAGAAACACTTAAACAACTTTGATCGAAAAGCGTTGGGAACGATTTCCTCTAATATGTCGCGCGGAGAAGGCAAAAATTCATATTCCGCGCCGCTTCCCTCGGCGTCCTTTTCGCTTTCCGTTTCCAACGCGAGAGGCGCCAAAGTCTCTGCTGACGGATGCTGTTTCGCCAATGAAACGAACTTCGTATAAACGACGTCGACTCGGTCGATCTCGCCTAGTTTATAACGTCGAAGACAGTCGTCCGCCAAGGGTAGAATCTCGGAATAAGCGGGATTCTCGTTAAAATCGACAAACTGTCTAGTCGCTTCAAATCCTCGAAACTTCATTGCGGAAAGACCGCGTTTTCCAACGACAAACAGCTCAATATTGTCGTATTGTTCTTTTAAATCCGCCCAGCGCGTAGCGGCAAGTCGCAAGACGCCGCCGTTATACCCGCCGCACATGCCGCGATTCGAGGTCAAAACAAAAAGGACGGCGTTTTTCTTCGACGTTCTCTTTTCGAGCAACGGATGCGACGCTTGCGCGCCCGAGTCGGCTAGGTTCGCTACTAATCGGACGATTCGATCGACGTAAGCGCTTGCGGACAGTGCGCGACTCATAGCGCGTCGGAACTGAGCCGAAGCGACTAACTCCATCGTCCGCGTAATCTTACGAATACTCGTAATCGATTTTCTACGTTTGTCGAGAGCTTTTGCTTTTGCCATTGAACCGTCGATATTTCAAAGAGTATTGACGATCGTCGCAACGCGTTTCCCACGCCGCGACGTTCGTGTTTTTGAGTCTCCGCAAGTTCGGAATTCAACCGACTTAGAACGCGCAAATCCCCGCCGAAACAGGTCTACGACGTCTTACGCTAAGTCTTACGCTAAAAACGCCGCGTTAAACTCGTTCAAAGCCTCGTCTAGGGCGCCGGTAATCGACGCGTCCATTTTTCCAGTCAAAGCCTTGATCGAATCCCACAGATCCTGCTTGTTTCTGCGGAACCAAGCCAAGAACTCGCCTTCCCATTTGGTTATGGAATCGAGAGGAATTTCGTCGACAAACCCTTGCGTACCCGCGTAAATAACCAAAACTTGATCGATCACGTCCAACGGCTTACACACGCCCTGAATCAACAATTTATTGATACAGTAACCGCGCGTCAAACGGCGTCGAGTCGCGGCGTCAAGGTCGGAGCCAAATTGCGCGAACGCTTCCAATTCGCGGAACGCCGCCAAGTCGAGTCGCATACCGCCCGCGACTTGTTTCATTACGGGAATTTGAGCGGAGCCGCCGACGCGCGACACGGATATGCCCACGTTCATCGCGGGGCGCTGCCCCTTGAAGAAATATTCGGGCTGTAGATAAATCTGTCCGTCGGTAATCGAAATTACGTTCGTAGGAATATACGCGGAGACCTCGCCTTCTTGCGTCTCAATAATCGGCAACGAAGTCAAGGATCCTCCGCCCAATTCGTCGGACAACTTCGCGCTTCTTTCGAGCAAACGACTATGGCAATAAAAGACGTCGCCCGGATAGGCTTCTCTTCCGGGCGCGCGACGCAACAACAGCGACAATTCGCGGTAAGCGGCGGCCTGTTTCGAAAGGTCGTCGTATACGATCAACGCGTGCTTGCCGTTGCGCATAAAATATTCCGCCATCGCCGTGCCCGCGTACGGCGCGACATACTGCAAAGAGGCGGGCGAGCTAGCGCCGGCGACGACGACCGTCGTGTATTCCATAGCGCCGTGTTTCTCGAGCGCGTCGACGACCTGCGCGACCGACGAATCTTTTTGTCCGATCGCGACGTAGAAACAATAGACGCCCTTGCCTTTTTGGTTGATAATCGTGTCGACGCCGATCTGGGTTTTTCCCGTTTTACGGTCTCCGATGATCAACTCGCGTTGACCTCGCCCGATCGGAGTCATAGCGTCGATCGCTTTAATTCCAGTCTGCAACGCCTCTCGAACGGGCTGTCTATCGGCGATTCCGGGCGCGGCGGACTCGACGGGATAATAATCGGACGCTCGAACGCTTCCTTTTCCGTCCAAAGGCTTGCCTAACGGATCGACGACGCGTCCAAGCAGACCTTCTCCGACGGGCGTTTGCAACAAGTCGCCGGTCGTTTTAACTTCGTCGCCTTCTTGAATTTTGAGGTAGTCGCCTAAAACAACGACGCCTACGCCGTTCTCTTCAAGATTGAGAGCCAAACCTAAGACGCCGTTCGAAAACTGAACCATTTCGCCCGACATTACCCCGGAAAGACCGCTAACCTTGGCAATACCGTCGCCAACTTCAACGACGACGCCGACTTCTCGAACGTCGACGCTCGATTCGAAACGTTCAATTTCCTTCTGGATTACGGAAACAATCTCGTCGGCTTTGAATTTCATGGGCGCTCCTGTCAATCATATCTTGACGCGCTTTTTTCAGCTGCGTGGCAATGGAAGCGTCGTAGACAACGTCTCCGACGCGAACAATAATTCCGCCGATCATTTCCGAATCGATTTCGACCGAAAACTTCGGTTCCGCTCCGATCAAATTACGCAAGCCGACGCGCAACTGTTCCTCGGTCGTCGCATTGAGCGGAACCGCAGTCTGAACTCTGATCGAAACGCGACCCTTTCGCTCTTCGTCAAGTCGTCGACAAGCGGCTTGAATTAGGCGAATCATACCAAGACGTCCGCGTTTTGCGAGCGTCTTAAGAAAATTACAAAAGAGCGGATTCTTCCCGACGCAAATCTCGTCAAAGATTCGATATTTTTCTTCGACGGGCGTTCCTTCGGAAACCAAAATCGCTTCAAACTTCGGAAAAACGTCGCAAACTTGTTCAATAAAAGAGTCGAATTCTTCTAAGACCTCGTCCGTCGAAACGTTTTGCGCTTCGCACGCTCTAATCAAGGCGTCGGCGTATATTGCCGCCAATTTCTCCCAATTAGGGTCGACTTGAAATTGCGTCGCGTTTTGGGCGTCTTGTTTGCCGTTTTGTTTCATAACGTTACGTCTACCAAAATTAGACCGTCGCAAAGGCTCGCGAATCGTTTGAAAACGAAAGTCGCGAAAGCGAAAGTCGCAAGAACAACGGGACGAATCGACTACTTGGCGGCTAGGTCGGAAACGACGCGCTCGACCAACTTAGCGTGTTCGGCGGGGTTAAGTTTCTCTTGAATAATCTTGCCGGCCAAATTGGTCGCAAGTTCGGCGCCTCGCGTCGCAAGCTCGTTGAGCGCGAGGTCTTCGGCTGCGCGAATTTCTTTGCTAGCGCGTTCGCGTTCTTCCGCGATCGCTTTTCTCGCCTCGGCGACGAGCGCGTTCGCTTGTTTTTCGGCGTCCGCTTTCGCCTCTTCGCGCATACGACGCGCTTCTTCGCCGGATTCGGCTAGCTTTTGACGATACGCCTCGAGCGTCTTTTGAGCTTCGTCGCTTGCCTTTTCGATCGAAGCGCGTTTGTCTAGCTCGTCCTTTTCGCGTTTGTCGAGCGCTTGGAGAATCGGACCAAACGCAAATTTCCACAACACGGCGACGAGGAGAAGGAAGACGATCGCGGTCCAAATCGCCAAATCGGTCTGCCAAGCGAGCGGATCAAGTCGCGCCTCTTGTTCGCCTTCCGAAGCCCAAAGCGTCGTCGAACAGGCGAAAGTCGAACAGAAAAACGCCGCGCCTCCCCAAAAGCAAGAGGTCGCGCTCGGCTTCCTGTCGCGAAAAAGAGTCTTCTTCATATTGAACCTGCAAAGGATTAAAGTCGATTTCCAGCGCAAAAGACGCGGGCGCCCC
>JAZUGM010000376.1:0-20171 GCA_045641205.1 Thermoguttaceae bacterium | reverse complement strand
TATCGCTTGGAACGCAAAGCGAGTGGGGGGCGCGTTGGCTCGAACGATTTTGGAGCGTCGAAACGACCTGCGAACAACGAGGATTAAACCTACTTGAGTTTATCACGCAAACGTTGGTAAATTATCTACAAGGCGCGGCGGCGCCTGCGGCGGTTATTTCTTGATCACGGAATTTCTCGTGAACGCTTACACTCCAAGTAATGGAGATTGGCAAATTTTGGAGTCGTCGCGACTGTAGCCGCGTAAAAAACGAAACGTCGCGCCGCTAAAGACAACGGAACCAACGAACAATGAACGCTACTTTTAAATTGTTGAGAAAAGAATGGCGCAAAGAAGGCGAACTCCTTGGAAAGGCGGCTGTGATCGCACGTAAACTAAACGCGCGATTTGGGGCATATCCCGAATATTTAAGGGCGCGAGTCGCAACCTGTCCGCGAAAATCGACGATGGAAATTCTTCTCGACGCCGCCTATGAAAGCGCGTCGTTGGAAGAATTTGAATCGATCGTCGATTCTTGCTTGGGTCGAGAATGCGAGATCAAAAAAGAATCGCTAGACGTTGTTTAACCAAGAACGCATTCGATTCAGTTTATCAAAATTATAAGGATATTACTAATGATTATCACCAAATTACGAACGGCGACGTTTGTTCTAGCAACCGCGTTTTTCGGCGCCTTTGTCGCGTCGTCGATTCGAGCCGACGAAGGCATGTGGCTCTTCTCCAATCCTCCTCTCAAGCAGATTCAAGAGAAGTACGGCGTGGAACTCGCGCCCGAATTGCTTGACAATCTCCAGAAATCGTGTATTCGTTTCGGCTCGGGCGGCAGCGCGTCGTTCGTGTCGTCGAACGGTCTGATTATGACGAATCACCACGTCGGACTTTCGACCGTTACGTCCTTAAGCACGCCCGAAAACAACCTTGTCCTCAACGGATTCAAGGCGGAAAAATACGAAGACGAAATCAAGTGCCCCGACGTCAAGTTGATCGTTCTTGAAGAGATCGTCGACGTCTCGGCGCAAGTTGAAGAATCGACGCGCGCGGCGCAAAACGCCAAAGAAGCGGACGATATGCGCGCTGCTTGCGTTAAAGAAATCGAAAAGAAAGCGTCCGAAGAAAAAGGGCTCAAATGCTACGTCGTCCCGCTATATCAAGGCGCGCTCTATCATCTTTACTGCTATAAAGAACTGCCCGACGTGCGACTCGTCTTTACGCCGGAAGAAAGCGTCGGATTCTTTGGCGGCGATCCCGACAATTTCGAGTATCCGCGCTACAATCTTGACGTAACCTTTTTCCGCGCCTACGAAAACAACGAGCCGTACCATCCGAAACATTTCCTCAAATGGAGCGAAGACGGCGCCGACGAAGCCGATTTAGTACTCGTTTCGGGGCACCCGGCGCGTACTAATCGCTTCAACACGATCGCCGATTTGGAATATCAACGGGACGTTTATTATCCGCATATGATGGAGAAATATCGTCGTCGCGAAGTCGCTTTTCAGACGTTCGGTTCGCTTAACGAAGAGAACGCGCGACGCGTCGCGTCGGAACTCTTCCGCATTCAGAACTCGCGCAAAAATCGCGGCGGTATTTTGCAAGGCTTGCAGTCGCCGGAACTTATGAACGTTAAAATCGCCGCCGAAAACGAACTGCGCAAACTCGCTAAAGAAAACGGCTCGATCGATTTCTCGCAAGGGGATCCGTGGGAAGCGATTCAACAGGCTATGCGCGGCTGGTCGGATCGTTTCGTCGCCTACGACATGCTCGAATCGAACGAAGCCTTTAATTGCGCCCAAGTTCGACGCGCGCGCGCCTTAGCGCGTTACGTTTTCGAAGCGGCGAAGCCGGAAAACGAGCGCAATATCTCCTATCGCGGCGCGTCTCTCGACGAACGACGAAACGAACTTTTCGGCGCGATCGTCGCTCCCTATGCGAACGTCGAAACGTTGCGTTTGGGCGATTCGCTCTCGATGTTGTACGAGATTTCTCGACCCGTCGAAGGCGGACGCGCGCTCGGACATAATTGCGTCGTTAAAACGGAAGATTGGAACGCGATTTTTGGTTCCGTTTCGCCCAAAGCTCGCGCGGCTGAAATTATCGACAATACGAAAATCGCCGACAAAGCCTTCTGCGAAGAACTCGTCAACGGGGGCGTCGACGCTCTCCTGAAATCGGACGATCCCGCGATTAAACTCGCCGTCGCCGTCGAGCCTTACGCGGCGGAACTGCGCGATTATTACGCGACGCAAGTCGTCGAGCCTTTGCGTGCCGCTTATGCGAAAATCGCGAGCGCGCGGTTCCAGACTTACGGTTCCGATCTCTATCCCGACGCGACGTTCACGTTGCGTCTTTCCTACGGCAAAGTCGCGGGCTACGTTGAAGACGACGGAACGCAAATTCCGTTCGAAACGACGATCGGCGGCGCTTACGACCACGCGCAAGAACACAAATTCGCCGATCCTTACGACTTGTCGCAATCTTGGATCGACGCGAAAAACGAAGGACGCGCTCCGCTCGACGCCCCGATCAATTTCGTGACGACCAACGACATCATCGGCGGTAATTCGGGCAGTCCGGCCGTAAACGCGCAGGGCGAGGTCGTCGGCTTGGTCTTCGACGGAAACGTCCAGTCGCTCGTCTCGAATTTCACCTTTGAAGACGTTCAATCTCGCGCGGTTCTCGTTCATTCGACGGGTATTCGCGAAGCGGTTCGTCATATTTACCAAATGCCGAAACTTGCCGACGAATTGGGCAAGTAACGCGTAAAATTCCAAGCGCGATTCGCGTTCCGTCGCGAGTCGCCGCTCAAACGGAGACGTTAAGTCGTCTCAAACAAGATTGCCGAATATTAAAATAAAATGTCAGTACGACCTTATTTAATCTTTGGAACGAGCAATAGGAACAAAGTACTCGAGGCGTCGGAAATCGTCGCTTCTTCCGGCGTGATCTTCCTCTCGCTCGCCGACTTCCCTAACGCGATCGACGTCATAGAGGACGGGGAAACGTTCGCGGAAAACGCGCGCAAGAAAGCGACGGAACAAGCGAAACATTTGAAGAACTGGGTTCTTGCGGAAGATTCGGGAATTTGCGTCGATTATCTCGACGGCGCGCCCGGCGTATATTCCGCGCGTTTTGCGGGCGAGAACCCGCGCGACGACCAACGAAACAACGATTTCCTGCTCGAAAAACTTCAAGGCGTTCCGCTCGAAAAACGCGGCGCGCATTATACGTGTCACGCGACGCTAGCCGATCCAAACGGAAACGTTTACTTCGAAGTCGAAGAAATTTGCGCCGGGCGAATCCAATTCGAACGAAGCGGAACCAACGGCTTCGGTTACGACCCGCTGTTTGAAATCGTGGAATACGGCAAAACGTTCGGCGAACTTCCACCGGAAGTCAAACGCGAGATAAGCCATCGCGCCAAAGCGACGCGCAAGCTCGCGCCAGTTTTGCGCGAATTAGTCGCGCAAGGCAAATTACCGACCAAAAACTTCGATTAACCTCGTAGCGCGCGTTCTACTCGCGCGACGTCAACATATAGGAAAACAATGTCCGATTTTAACCTTGCCGAGTATTGCCTCGGCGTCGCCAAAAAAGCAAAGAAGGCGTCGCGCGCGCTAGCCGCCGTCTCCGGCGAACAGAAAAATTGCTGGTTGAACTTGTGCGCCGACAAACTCTTGGAACGTAAAGAAGAAATTCTGCGCGAAAATCTCAAAGACCTTGAAGCCGCGCGCGAAGCCGGTTTGAAGCCTTCGATGATCGATCGTCTAACTCTTTCGGAGAAAACGCTCGCCGATATGGCGAACGCCTTGCGCGAGATCGCCGCCTTTCCCGATCCGATCGGCGCGGTCGTCGGTTCGACGGTTCGTCCCAACGGTTTGGAAATCCAAAAAGTACGAACGCCAATCGGAGTCGTCTTTTTCGTCTACGAATCGCGTCCGAACGTAACGACCGACGCCGCCGCAATTTGTATTAAGAGCGGAAACGCCGTCGTCTTGCGCGGAGGCAAAGAAGCGTTCAATTCCAATATGGTTTTAGGGCGCGTCTTAGCCGACGCCGCAAAAGAAGTCGGTCTTCCAGAAGACGCCGCGCAACTATTAAGCACAATCGATCGCGACGCGGTGGACGAGTTCCTTCACTTGCCCGAATACGTCGACGTCGCGATTCCACGTGGAGGCGAGTCGCTCGTTAAACGCGTTTCTCGCGAAGCGCGTATGCCGGTTATTAAGCACTTTGCGGGCAACTGTCACGTCTACGTCGACCAATACGCCGATCTCGACGTCGCGGAAAAAGTTCTCGTCAACTCGAAATGCCAACGTCTCGGCACCTGCAATACGGCTGAGTCGCTTCTCGTCAACGCGAAGATCGCGCGCGAAGCTATGCCGAAACTCCTCGGCGCGCTTAAAGAAAAGGGCGTCGAAATTCGCGGCGACGAAGCGACTCGCGCTTTGGCGCCAAACGTCGACGTCAAATTGGCGACGGACGAAGATTTCTATACGGAATATCTTGCCGCGATTATTTCCGTCAAAGTCGTTGATTCCATAGAAGAAGCGATCGAACATATTAACGAACACAGTTCGGGGCATACCGAAGCGATCGTGTCGCGCGACTTCAAATCGATTAAGAAATTCACGACCGAAGTCGACAGCGCGGCGATTACCGTCAATTCCAGCACGCGTCTGCACGACGGCGGACAATTCGGACTTGGCGCCGAAATCGGCATCAGCACCGACAAATTCCACGTCCGCGGTCCTTGCGGAGTCAACGAACTGACGAGCTATAAATACGTCGTTTACGGAGACGGCGCCGTCAGAGAATAGTCCCTTAGCGGTCGGCGTAGCGCGCGTTCTTGTCGCGTCGTCTACGCCGACTTTTGTCTGTATTCCGCAAAAACGCGCCGAATCCAACCGCCAAACCAGAAAATCGGATCGATTTTCAAAGGAACGCCTAATGACGCATTCAAATTCGTCGGACGCTTCAAAACGCGAAGAGAACGTTTTACCAGACGTTAAATCGCTCCAATTTGCCAAGCGCAAGTTGGGGCGCGTCTTGCTCTTAGATCGCGAGCCGTTGCGACGAAAAATCGAACGCCTCGAACAGGAGCTTGAAAAGTTAAACCGCGCGTCAAAAGACGCCAAAGCGCCAAACGTCCCCGACGAAAAATCGATTCGGGTATGGAAGCAAAAATTCCAAGAGACGCTCGACGCGTGCGACGCTTCTATTGAAAAAGTTGAAAAACGTCGCAAGTCGATTCCGAAAATAACTTACGATTCCGAACTGCCCGTTTGCGAACGACGCGAGGAAATTAAAAAACTCATTCGCGAAAATCAAGTCGTCGTCGTTTGCGGCGAAACGGGCAGCGGTAAATCGACTCAACTGCCCAAAATTTGCCTCGAATTAGGATTGGGCGCGCGAGGCGTTATCGGACATACGCAACCGCGTCGAATCGCCGCGCGGTCGATCGCGCAACGCGTCGCGGACGAACTGAAAACGCCCTTGGGACAAGGCGTCGGGTACAAAATTCGTTTCAGCGACGAAACTTCGGAAAACACGCTCGTCAAATTGATGACCGACGGCATACTCCTTGCCGAGTCGCAAACGGATCGTTTTTTTGACCGATACGAAGTTATTATCGTCGACGAAGCCCACGAGCGTTCTTTGAACGTCGATTTCCTCTTGGGAATGATCAAGCGCGTTCTCAAACGACGTCGCGATTTAAAATTGATTATCACTTCCGCGACGATCGACGCGCGACGATTTGCCGACCATTTCTCCAACGCGAAAGGACCGGCGCCCGTCGTCGAAGTTTCGGGGCGAACCTACCCGATCGAAATTATGTATCGCCCGGTCGACGAACTAAAAAAACGACGCGAAGAGGCGTTAAAATCGGGCGAAAGCGCCGCGACGTCGGGGCGCGTTCGCGATCTTGAAGAGGAAGACGCCTTCGACGCAAGTTTGCTCGACGCCGTGGACGAATTGGCGCGTCTCGGGCGCGGCGATATGCTGATCTTTATGCCGACCGAGCGCGATATTTTCGAAACCGCCAAATTATTGAAAGGACGATCGATCCCCGGCGACGACGCGGCGCGAAAAACGCAAATTCTTCCCCTTTACGCGCGTTTGCCCTCCGAAGAACAACAAAAGATATTCGGCAAAATACCGGGACGCAAAATCGTCGTTGCTACAAACGTCGCGGAATCTTCGCTGACCGTGCCCGGCATTCGTTACGTAATCGACTCGGGCACGGCGCGCATCAGTCGTTATTCCGCGCGTTCGAAAACGCAACGTCTCCCGATCGAACCGATTTCTCAAGCGTCGGCCGACCAGCGCGCGGGTCGTTGCGGACGCGTCGGATCGGGCGTGTGCATACGCCTATATAGCGAGCGCGATTATTTAGCGCGCCCGAAATATACGACGCCCGAAATTCAGCGAACAAACTTGGCGTCCGTCATTTTGCAAACTAAAGCGTTGCGCTTGGGCGACGTCGAGCGTTTTCCGTTCATCGATCCGCCAAGACGCGCCGCGATCGACGACGGCTACAAAACGCTCTTTGAATTAGGCGCGGTCGACGATAAAAACGAACTGACGGCGATCGGCAAAACGTTGAGTCGTATGCCCGTCGACCCGCGAATTGGGCGAATGATTCTCGCCGCGAACGACGAAAACGCGTTGCGCGAAGTACTCGTGATCGCTTCCGCGTTGGAAATTCTCGATCCGCGCGAACGACCGCGTGAAAAACAGGAGGCGGCGGATCTTAAACACGCGCAATTTCTCGACGAAAATTCCGATTTTATGTCGTTCCTGAAATTGTGGGATTTCTGGAAAAACGTCAAAGAGAAGACCTCGCGCAGTCAGTTGCGCAAAGCCTGTCGCGAGAACTTCTTATCTTACGTTCGAATGAAGGAATGGTCCGACGTCTATTTGCAGTTGTTGCAAATAGCGCGCGATTTAAAGTTTGAACTCAAGCCGCGTCGGGACGAATACGTCCCGATACATCGCGCGATTCTCACGGGTCTGCTTTACGGCGTCGCGCAAAAATCGGAGGTCGGCGCAGAATACGCGTCGACAAGTTCCGGTAAATTCGTCGTTTGGCCAGGTTCGGGACTCAAAAAGAAGCCCGCGTGGATCGTCGGAGCCGAGCGTTTGGAAACGTCGCGCGCTTACTTGCGAACCGTTGCCAAAATAGAGCCCGAATGGATCGAAGAGCTTGGCGAGCGACTTCTTGTCCGCACGCGTCGCGATCCTTTCTGGAACCGCGAAACAGGCTACGTTCACGCCTATGAAAAAGCGACGCTTTACGGACTGACGATTATTCCGCGACGTCGAATTAACTACGGTCCGCTCGATCCCGTCAAATCGCGCGAAATATTCATTTACGAAGCGCTTGTCAATCGCGAGTTCGACTGTTCCCTGCCCTTTTTTGAACATAACGGGAAAGTTTTGGAAGAAGCGGAAACGTTGCGCGATAAATTACGCAAGTACGATTTCGTCAAGTCGCAAGACGCCGTTTATGATTTTTACGACGCGCGACTCCCCGAAAACGTTTACGACGCGACGACGTTAAAGCAATGGAACAAGCGCGCGTCCTCGGACGAACGCAAGAAGTTGTTTGCGACGTTGCCCGACTTTTGCGCCGCCGAAGACGTCGACGAACAGACGGTCGAAGCCTTTCCCGACGCGTTGGAAGTCGAAGGCGCCCCGCAATTTCCGCTCGTCTACTCGTTCAATCCGGGCGAGGAAGACGACGGCGTTTCGGTCGTCGCGCCTCTTGAAGGGTTGCGTCAGCTTGATTCGAGACGACTCGGCTGGCTCGTTCCCGGCTTGCTCGAACAAAAGATCGTCGCGCTTCTCAAAACGTTGCCGAAAGAGATTCGACGCGAACTTGTGCCCGTGCCCGATACGGCTCGCGAAATCGTCCAAAAAATTCGTTTTGGCGAAGGATCGTTGGAAGAGACGCTCGCGCGCGAAGTGAGTCGACGCGCCGGAAGACTGACGACGCCCGAAGATTTCGACGTCGAACGAATCCCGCTCGAATTGACGCTCAACGTGAAGGTCGTCGACGAAAAGGGCGAACAACTCGCGGAAAGTCGACGCGTCGACGAGTTGCGCGAACAGCTCGGCGTCAAAATGAACAAGTCGATCGGCGCGGTCGTCGACCCAAAATGGAATCGAGACGGACTGACGACTTGGGACTTCGGCGAGTTGCCCGAATCGATTTCAATTTCGCGCGGAGGACTTACCGTCGCCGCTTACCCGGCGCTTTGCGATCCGCGTTTTTTAACGAACGATTTTTCGCCCGGCGCCAACGCCTCGAAAACGCTCGCGTTGCGTCTCTTCGATTCGAAAGACAAAGCGATGCTTCACACGAGACTAGGCGTCGCGCGTCTCTTTTCGCTCGCAAATATGCGCGATTTAAAAACGCAGGCGCGCTGGTTCCCGCAAATCGACAAATTACGCGCCTATTCGCGTTCCATACCCGAATTCGACTACGACGCCGCGATCGCGGAAACGATCGGCGCGCGCGCGATCGATTTAGATATCGTCTCCCTTCCCAAAGACGAAGGCGAATATAACGCGCTTGCCAAGAAGGGGCGCGCGCGAATCGCTTACGCCGTCCAAGAGATCGCTCCGTGGTCGTTAAGATTCCTTGAAGCGTACCAAGAAGCGCGACTTGCCGTCGAACGTCAACGCAACGGAGTCGCGCGCGAAGTCGCCGAAGACGTCGCAAAACAAATTGAACGACTTCTTGAGCCGCGATTCTATTTGACGACCCCGTGGGAATGGTTAAAAGAATACCCGCGCTATTTCAAAGCGATCGTCGCGCGTTTCGAAAAATGGTTCAACGGAGGTTCCAAAACGGATCCCGGCTTCACGCGCGAGCTTAACGAATACTGGACGCGCTACGAAGAGGCAAAACAACGCGCCGACAACGCGGGAATCGTCGACCTTGAACTAGAAACGTTCCGCTGGGCGCTCGAAGAATATCGCGTTTCCCTCTTTGCGCAGAAATTGGGAACCGCGATAAAAGTCTCGCCCGTCAGACTCGAAAAAATGTGGGAAAAAACGATCGTTTGAATTCGACGCGCCTCGCCGACGCGTCGGTCGTTCTCGATTCGAACGTTACTCGCGATTTAATACTTCGCGTCGGCGACTTGTTGAATCGCGCTCATAATATGGTCTCGATTTCGCGGATAAGTCGCGTTCCAAGGCGTCTGCAAATAGCCGAGCAGGCGTTCGTTGGAGAGATTCTCGCGGCAAAACGCGACGGTCTTTCCGAAATTCTCGTCGTTGTTCCAATTAGAGCCGGTCGGAATCTGGTCGAACCCTGCGGCGTCAAAGTCAAGATAACATTTTACTCGCGGGCTAGTCTCCGGGTTAAAGTCCTTGCCGTAGTACCAGTTGCTCATTACGACCGACTTAGGCGCCCATTCGTAAAAATCCTTGTGATTCCACGCGTAATCCGCCCAAATCCAAGGACGAACGCCCGTCTTTTCCACTTGTTCGACAAAGAAAAGGAAGTCGCGCTTCCAAAGCTCGCCCTGACGTATCGCGACGTAATCGTAAGTCTTTTGGTTCGCGAAATTTTCTTCGTCGTAGCCCAAATGGAAGAAACGCGGCTTCTCGAAAATATCGACGACTTCTTTGATCAAATCGGCGCAGACCTCGTAATATTTCGGAGTCGAAACCATACGCGCGTATTCGCCGAGCCAAACGTCGTGGCAGGTGGAAAAATTCAGCTTCGGAATAGGTTCGATTCCCAATTTGCGCAAACGCGCCAAATCTTCGCGCAATTTGTCGATCGACCAAGAGCCCTTAATCGCAAGTTCCGGGTGAGATTCGTATTGGATTCCTTCGCCCAAGTCGATCAGCAACAAATTCATTCCCGAAGAAGCCGCTTTCTCGGTCGTTTCTTTCCAAAGCGCGTCGTCGCAACCAAGCGTGTCGACGGCAGGCGCGTGCGCGGTCGGCACGTCGCCCCACATATTATGACCAAGATTCATCATCAAGCCCCAAATTCTAGGACTCGAAGCCCCTTCGGCGCCAGAGGCTTGCGCGTTTACGGCAAGAGAAGAAAGGACGGCGGCGCCCGACGTCAAAAAAGAACCGTTTGATAAATTCATTGTTGTTTCCTATATTCGTTGGACATAACGTCGCGCAAAGAAAGCGCGACGTAGCGTAGAACTGGTTTGAATACGACGAAATCGAAAATCAATACTTCGCGTCGGAAACTTGCTGAATCGAACGCAAATTATGTTCGTGACTCTTCGTCTCAGTGAAATGCCAAGGAGTCTGCAGGAATCCAAGCAAACGTTCCTTCGAGAGGTTCTTACGGCAAAATTCGACCGTTTGCCCGAAGTTCGTATCGTTGCTCCAGTTGGAGCCGGTCGGAATCTGATCGAATCCGGCGGCGTCAAAATCAAGATAGCATTGCGCGGTCGGATTCGTTTCCGGGTTAAAATCGTTGCCGTAATACCAGTTGCTCATCACGACCGACTTAGGCGCCCAATCGTAAAAATCCTTGTGTTTCCACGCGTAATCCGCCCAAATCCAAGGACGAACGCCCGTCTTTTCCACTTGATCGACAAAGAAAAGGAAGTCGTGCTTCCAAAGCTCGCCCTGTCGAATCAAGACGAAATCGTAAGTCGCTTGACAATCGTACCCTTCTTCGTCGTAGCCAAGATGGAAGAATCGCGGCTTGTCGAAAATATCGGCGACCTCTTTGATCAAATCGGCGCAAACCTCGTAATATTTCGGAGTCGAGACCATACGCGAATATTCCCCAAGCCAGACGTCGTGGCAAGAAGAGAAGTTCAACTTCGGGATCGGTTCGATTCCAATTTTACGCAGACGCGCCAAGTCCTCGCGTAATTTCTCGATCGACCACGCGCCTGGAACGGCAAGTTCCGGGTGAGATTTATATTGAATCGCTTCTCCAAGATCGATCACGACCATATTCAAGCCGGAAGAAGCCGCTTTTTCCGTCAATTCAACCCACAACTTTTCATCGCAATTAAATTTGTCGACGGGCGGGGTATACGCGCGCGGCGTGTCGCCCCACATATTTTGACCAAGATGCAACAACACGCCCCAAACGAGATCGCTAGACGCCGACGCGTCCTGAGCTAGAATACTCGTTTGAGTCGCAAAAGCGGAAAGAATGGGGGACGCGGCGACGACCGCGCCCGCTTTAAGAAAATTACGTCGTGTAAACGTCGACATTCGTTCAATCCTCATAAGCGCTATGATCGCGACGCGGCGCCCAAAAGACGCCGCTATTTCTACAAAAACGACCGTTGGAAAGCCAACAAAGTCATCTTATCAAACGAAAGAAAGAATTGCAAAGAAAAAACAAGAAATTTTCGAGAATTTGACAAAATTCCTCCTGAAAACCTTTTCAATTATAATCCGTAATCATTCAAGGAAAGCCGCCAAATGAAATTCAGAGGTTGGGTTGAAATAAGACGCCGCCGAAAACAAAATTTTGGCGTCAAAAAAATCCAAATCGTCTATATCTAATTGTCGGAAAATCCTAAAATACAACTTCTTAAAAAGTTTTTGACGCCTTGTTAAAACAACGCTTTTGACATTTTTACGCAATTTTTGAATGATTTCCATACGTTTTTGAAATTCTGGTAAAATTTATCGAATAAACGTTTTACTTCGCTTCAATTAAAATGCTGTTGGAGAATTTTCAATACGTTGACAAACGAAGAATCCTTGTCAAAATTAACAACGCCGTTTTTGTAGAGTCGGCTAATTACAGGATGACAGAATGGAATAAAAATGCGTTACATAGGCAACAAGGAGAATCTGGTCGAGAAGATTGCGCATATTCTTGACGACGAAGGAATAGAGGGGACTATTCTTTGGGATTTTTTTGCCGGAACAACAGGGTTTTCACGATATTTCAAAAAGCTTAATTGGCAAATTATCTCGTCAGACTTTATGTATTTGTCTTATTGTCTACAAAAAGCGTACTTGGAAAACAACGTAGAACCTCGATTCACAAAACTTTTGTCGACGTTGAACGCAACGTCGTCTTTTCTCTTTGATAATCCGTTAGAAATAGTTCTAGAACGGCTTAATTCTATTTCCGTCGAAGAAGGGTTTATTTATCGTAACTATACGCCTGAAGGAACGGCAAACGATACGATTCAACGACGGTATTTTACGGGAGAAAACGGAAAAAGAATCGATTCCGTGCGCAACTGCATCGAACGGTGGAACAAGAACGGATTACTTCAAGAGAACGAATATTATATTTTACAGGCTTGTTTACTAGAATCTGTTTCCCTTTTTGCCAACGTCGCGGGCGTCTACGCGGCTTTTTCCAAAAAATGGGATCCTCGCGCGGTAAAAAAGTTTATTGTTAAGCCAATCAAACTTGTATACGGTTCCAAGCCCAATCGTTCGTTTTGGACAGACAGTTTGACTTTGTGCGATAAAATTGATAACAAAATCGATTTGTTATATCTCGATCCGCCCTATAATCAACGTCAGTACGCTCCGAACTACCACTTGTTAGAAACGATCGCGCGTTGGGATTCTCCCATAATATCGGGAGTCTCAGGTATGCGCGATTATTCCGCTCAAAAATCGACCTTTTGTAATCCGACAAAAGGTTTACGATCATTAGACTATATCGCGGGAACCGTTAATTATCGAACCCTCGTTTTGAGTTATAATACGGAAGGCATTATGTCAAAAGATTCGATTATTAACGTTTTAAAACAATATGGAACAGTCGAGCTTGCTGAATTTCAGTATAGTCGTTTCAAAAGTAACGACCGTATTGCTAACGCCCCTACGACCGTTATGGAACAACTCTACATCCTGAAAAGATGAAACACGATATTTGGATTCTGACAGAAGAACGACCTAAAATGGACGTTCTTGAGACAATTTTAAAGAAAGTAGTCGCGTTCGATCAAAAACTATCGTTTTTTTGCGACTTCTTACGAATTTTGCCAATACTTGATAAGAATAAACGATTTACGTTTACCTATGAAGTCGTTGGCTTTACTTGTAATAAAATTAATAGAATCTATTTTAAAACAACGTCGGGAACTTCGAGTTTTGTCGATTATTTGATTTTTTGTCAAGACGGTGAACCAACTGCTCAGGACACGCCTGATTACGCAATAGAAGAAACCAAAACAGGTGGAAAGGACAGTCGAAACACCGCCGTTCTTCAACGTCTTACCAAATTCGTCTATATCAGACAATTTTACCCGAAGACGCCGTTGATTATGTTATATCGTATCACGCGCAAATCTTCTGAATGTGCCACAACAGATTTTGGAATTAGATTGTTGTTAACGTTAGGCGTCAAAATTATCGGTTGGCAGACGTCTGAGAAATTCCAACCTTTCACTAGTATCGACGAACTTATCGACGTTAAGAATTCGATGAAACAAAAGAAAGGCAACGTCTCAATCAGGATTACAAAAATCCAGAAGTCGATCTCAATTTCTGGAAGATTGATTAAAGCTGGAAGATTAGCCCACGATCCGAATATTGGCGCGCTTACGGGAATCTCATATGCGTTGCGCCTACTTGGTTGGAAATACGGTATTCAAATAACTCGTCACGGATTACAACAACAAAACGTCGAAAAGAAAGGGAACGGCGAAGGCGGAAATAAATTTATCCAACTTGCTAATCGTTTAGGAATTACTCTCGAAGGTCTAACCTTACCCAAGGCGTCCCTTCCTGACTCCTATTGGTTCTATGAAAAACACAGCGAGAAGTTAGGGACAATTTTCATTCATCTTGTCGTTGAAAACTTTACTAGAGGTTTTTCTGTTTTTGAAAATCACGCCGGTTGTGAGAAAGGTTATTTTATCACAAGCGAAGGAAAGGAAATCGAGCTAGAAAAATATCAAGATAGGACAAAATATAAAGCCGGTGATAAACGCCAAAGACTTTCGATTCCCGATTTGATTCTTCTTGACCTTGACGCATTAGAGGCAATAAATATAGAAGGGAAGAAAAATACGAAAATTACCGATGGATTACGCGATTTGGAAAATTACGATGCGATTGAGGAACGATATGTCAAAAAATACTATCCAACCTATAAAATTATAAGAACGCTTGTGTTATACGGCGGTTTGGAAGAACTTACAACCGAAGTAAAAGTCGGTTTTTGGTTGAATCAAAACGGAAAATTGATCCTAGGAATTAAGGCGCCGCGCCTTTTTACCGAGGCGATCGCCAATTTATTAGATTTCTGGAAAGAATGACGTCTGTGCCATATTATCGTTCTCCGTTAAACTATATCGGCGGCAAATGGAAGTTGTTGCCTCAATTATTACCTCTTTTTCCGCAAAAAATCAACGTCTTTGTGGATCTATTTACAGGCGGTTGCAACGTAGGAATCAATGCGACTGCGAAAAAATTTGTCTGTAACGATCACATAGATCGATTAATCGATTTGTACAACTCTTTTCAGACGCTTGACGTTCAATATGTTTTGGATTATATCGACGCTCAAATTGAAAAATATCGCCTTTCCTATGTCAACGAGGAGGGCTTTCTGACTTTCCGTCGGCAGTACAATATAGAAAAACGTCCGTTAGATTTGTTTATTCTCGCCGCGTTTTCTTTCAATCACCAAATTCGTTTTAATTCTCATTTTGAATTTAACACCCCTTTCGGTCGAAATCGGAGTCGTTTTAACGAATCTATGAGATCAAATTTGATCGAATTTTTACGCGTCGTCAAAGAAAAAAAGATTATTTTTTCCTGTTGTGATTTTCGAAAATTTGATTTTTCAGAATTGACAACGCAAGATTTTGTCTATTGTGATCCGCCATATTTAATAACAACCGGCAGTTACAACGACGGCAAACGCGGTTACGGCGATTGGAACGAACGTGAAGAACAAGATTTAATCGAATTATTGGATCGATTAAACTTGCAAGGCGTGCGTTTCGCTCTTTCTAACGTGTTAAAACACAAAGGAAAGGAGAATCGCCGTCTCGTAGCGTGGCTAGAAAAAAAGGAGTATCAAGTTGAACATATTACCTCGAACTATCGAAATTCTAATTATCAACTTGACAAGAATGACGACAGCGAAACTCTAGAAGTCCTGATTACCAACTATCAACCAATTAAAAAGGAAAAATTTTTATTTTAATCGGAAGCGTCCAACGTTTTCCCCATTTTTAAAAACAGAGAAAACGTCAAAGACCTGTCTTCAACAAAGGTGAGCGTTTACAGAAAGTTACGCAAAGTATTTGATCGACGCGTTAATTTCAGAATAAACGTCTCTAAGGAATCGTAACGTAAGCGGCGAGCGTCTTAAGGCTCGATTCCAACGCGCGCCGTGTTCAGAATATTACGCGAGCGATTACTTACGAATTATCCAACGCGCTAAAAAAGCGCCGATAATTCGGCGTTCTTCGCGGTTCGTTCCGATCAATAAAACGACGCCCCAATACAGCGCGGCTTCGACGCACGCCAGCCCGATAATTGCCGGATAATTCGGACTCCCCCAATTTAACGCGACAAAATAAGGCGCGATCGCCCCCAAACCGGCGATCGCCAGCGTTTGAAGCGTTCTTTTCCAGTAGACGAGGACGCGTTCCCCAATAATTCGACACGTCACATTGGGAATCCACAAGAAATGAATCGCAAAACCGGGCACAATCGTCCCGAGCGCGACGCCAAGCAAGCCTAAGCCGCAACGAACGAACAGCACGCTCAAGCAGACGTTGACGACGCCGTGAATCGCCGCCCCTATCGCAAGTATGCGATGTCTCGCAATTCCCTGTAAAAGTCGCGAATTCGTCTCGGCGACGCCGCGATAGACGCCGTAAAAGACTATGCAAATCGCCAAAACGGGAAATAATCCGACGTATTCGTTCCCAATCCAACGTTCGATAAAAAATCGTCCAAGGGAGGCTATTCCTAGCGCCATAAAGACGGAAACGTAAATCGACGCGCGTTCGATCTTCGCGCGCGACTCGTAAAACTCGGCGCTAAACGTTCGCGTGATCGCGGAAACTTGGGCGACGCGTTCGTCGTTTTCTTCTTCGCGCGACTCGTCGTCGTTACGTTCCAGCGCGGCAAGTCTAGCGAACCAATTTGTCTGCCACGACGACAATTCGCGAAGAAACGAATTAAAATAACTAGCGATCGTCACGACGACAAGATTGTATTTCGCGACGTCGCTCATCGTCAAAAGCGCGGCGATAACGACTAAATCGCTACGATCGACAAACATTTCGCCCGCTTGAGCTAAAAAGGCGAAAAACGAATAATTGAAGAGCGTTTTCGCTCGTTTTTTACCTACCGAACGTAATGAAAAAGAAAAACTAGGAACGGCGAATCGCATCAGCGCGATATGAACGCCCAACTGAATCAGCGTCAAAATAAAATTACCGACGAAAAGAGCGACGACCCGACCGCCAAAATAGAGGATCGCAAAATTAGTCAAGCCGAAAGCGATACGAAAGAAAAGAAAAGTCGCGCCGGTAAGTTCTTGACGCAACGCGCCCTTGATCACTCCGCAAACGCCGTCCGATATTTTCGACAATGCGAACGACGAGCCCGCAAAAAACAGCGCGGGCGCGAGAAACCCCGTCGCGTCGAAACGATCTCCGAGAATTCGCGCGACGACGTAAGCCAAACACGCCAATAAAAAAACCAGCGCGGATATTCCGCCAAAAAGAGAAATCGCCGTCGAACCAACCTCGTCGACGCCCTTGCCGTCGCCTTTGACGTAATATCGCGTAACGTAACGACTTGTCGTCGTCGTCAAGCCAAAGTCAAGGAGTCCGCACCAGCCGGCAAAAAGGGAGGCGAGCGCGTAGACGCCATAAGCGTCTTCGCCAAGCGTCGACAGCATATAGGGCGTTAAAAAAATTCCAAAAGCGATTCCGACGACGAGCGCGCCGCAGGAAAACCCTGCGCCCTGAAGGAGACGAAACAACGGCGATTTCAAAACGTTCCTCGCAACGACAAATTAAACTGCGCGTCCTATTTGACAAATCGACTTTCGACCTGCAAAAAGAGGTTGAACATAACGATTTTACCAACTATTTTCTAAAAAAAACAATCAAGAATCGACGAGACGTTTGACAGTTCGACTCTTGACGTCGTATAATAACGTTTATCGTCGGAACTTCAAGTAGTTTTTGAAGTCTTCGTACCGTCGCGCGCAGTTTTGGGAGAAAAAAATGCACAAGCAAAAAACGCCTTTCGCCTTTCAGTCGTATCGAAAATTCTTGTTTTGCGTCGTCGCTTCGCTAACGTTAAGTTGTTCGTTGTTTGTCGGCTGTTCCAATCAAGGCAAAGTTCAGCTTCAAGGCGAAGCGACTTACGACGGCAAGCCGATCGCGCTCGGCACGATTACTTTCACGCCGAAAGCGGACGGTTTTCGCGCCATACAAACGATTACCGACGGAAAATTCGACGTCGCCGCAAAAAACGGAGTCGCGCCCGGCGAATACAATATTACGGTCGAAGGATACGAAGAAGTTCCTGAAGACAATCCCGATCAAGTCGCCAAAAAAGCCTTTCCAGATTATCAAACGTCGATTACCGTCGAAGCGGGAAAACCGATTATTATCGACGTGCCCGCTAAATAACGACGTCGCCGTCTCGAATTTTACGTTGTCTTAACCGTTTTTAGAAATCTTTATTATGAAACTCCCTCGATTTTCAAGTTTGCGTCCCTCGCGCAACGCGTTTACGCTGGTCGAACTTCTTGTCGTCATAGCGATTATCGGCATTTTAATCGGCTTGCTCCTTCCGGCGGTTCAAGCGGCTCGCGAAGCGGCGCGTCGTATGCAATGCACCAACAATTTGAAACAACTCTCGTTGGCGACGCATAATTACCACGATATTAACAACAAATTCCCCAACGACGGATATTTTATCGTCGGAAGAACCAACAAACAGCACTGGATGGGAATTTTGGCGAAAATTCTTCCCCAGATCGAAGGAGCGTCGGCTTACAGCGGACTCGACTGGAACAAAAATTATAACGACGCCAATACCAACGGCGCGATCGCTAAAACCAAAATGGACGCGTTCTTGTGTCCGTCCTGTTCTCAACTCAAGTCGGTCGGCGGCGGCGAAACGGAATGGCATACGACGCACTATTACGGAAACGGCGGCGCCGACGGCGAGAAGCCCGATACGACGGAACCGTATCATATGATCACGACGAGAACCGATATTGGCGGAATTACCGACAACGGACTTTTCTCCGTCGGTTATCATCGTAATATCGCCTTTGCGACCGACGGAACGTCTAACACCGTTTTATTCTTCGAATCTTCGTGGAACGATTATCAAGGTTTTCGCGGCTGGCATCGCGGAACCTACGTCGCGGTTGCGGGTTCCGATTACCAAACGCCCAACAACGGCTATTGGAACACTTGTTCCGTCAAGTTCTTCAAGACGGCGTTCTATATCAACGCCGGCATTCAAGCGAAAACTCGCGGCGACACTTCTACGACGAGCGGCACCGGGCGTTTTAGTCCCTTCCGCGACGCCGCGTTGTGGACGAGTCATCACCCCGGTGGGTTGAACATATCGATGGCGGATGGCTCCGTGCGTTTCGTTTCGGAAACGACCGCCGACAACGTGCTTCTTTCCATTAATTCCGCGAATGGCGGAGAACATTATTCGCTTGGCAATTAATTTTTTTTCGAACAATCAAGCGTTGTTGAAGTAATCCCAAGACGAGTCTTTCGCTCCTTGCGCTTTTTGTTTATTCTCCTGCATTATGCGTCCCGTTTAGCGCAAGCGCGAAAGTCGAATCGGAAGCGTTTTTCCAACAACGCCGACCTTTTTCCTTTCTTCAAAACTTCAAACGTACGTATTGGCGTCTTTATTATGAAACACTCTCGCTTTTCAGGCTCGCGTAACGCGTTTACGCTCGTCGAACTTCTTGTCGTCATTGCAATCATCGGCATTTTAATCGGTTTGCTACTCCCGGCGGTTCAGGCGGCTCGCGAGGCGGCGCGTCGTATGCAATGCACCAACAATTTGAAACAGCTCTCGCTTGCGTCGCACAACTATCACGACATTAACAACAATCTTCCTAACGACGGGTATTTCATCACGGGAAGGACAAACAGACAGCACTGGATGGGAATCTTGGCGAAGCAGCTTCCCCAAATCGAGGGCGCGGCGGCTTATAGCAAACTTGATTGGAACAAAGATTACAATAACGAAGTCAATTCGGAAGTCGGGAAAATGAAGATGGACGCGTTCTTGTGCCCTTCTTGTTCTCAACTTAAGTCGACGGGCACAGGCGCCGAAGTCGATTGGCACACGGCGCACTACTACGGCAACGGCGGCGCGACGGGTTACAAACCCGACTCGACGACGGTAAAATACGGACAGCTCACAACCAGATCCGACAGCGGCGAAATTTCCGACAACGGACTTTTCTCAGTCGGTTATCATCGCAATTTCGCCTTTGCGACTGACGGCACGTCAAACACGGTTCTTTATTTCGAATCCTCGTGGAACGATTATCAAGGCTTTCGCGGTTGGCATCGCGGAACCTACGTCAGCACGCAGGGGTCGGACTACCAATCGCCAAACAACGGTTACTGGCTGACTTGTTCCGTTAAGTTTTTCAAGACGGCGTTCTATATTAACGCCGGGGTTCAAGCGAAATCGCGCGGCGACTCCTCCACGACGAGCGGGACGGGGCGTTTTAGTCCCTTCCGCGTCGCCGCGCTGTGGACGAGTCATCACCCCGGCGGCTTAAACGTGTCGATGGCGGACGGCTCCGTGCGTTTCATTTCGGAAACGACCGCCGACAACGTGCTTCTTTCGATCAACACCGCGAACGGCGGAGAAAATTATTCGCTCGGCAATTAACGTCGACGACGCCTTGTTCAACATACCGTTATGGGAAAGAATCAATGAAAAAAGCATTAGCCATATTAACGGCGTTTCTCGTTGCGTCGACGTCCTTCTTCGCGAGCGACGTTTTCGCCGAAGACGCGGGTTCCTACGACGTCGTAATTTACGGCGGAACGAGCGCCGCGGTTACGTCGGCGGTTCAAGTGAAAAAAATGGGCAAAACGGTCGTCGTCGTCTCGCCCGACAAACACTTGGGCGGACTGTCGAGCGGCGGTCTTGGCGCGACGGACTCCGGCAATCGCGCGGTCGTCGGCGGACTTTCGCGCGAATTTTACCAC
>JAZUGM010000375.1:0-24093 GCA_045641205.1 Thermoguttaceae bacterium | reverse complement strand
CCCGAACTGAAAAAGAACGGCAAATATATCCGCGTCATCCAAATGGATCCGAAAACCTACACGACTTGGAATAAGACGGTTCAACACGACGGTCCCGCCGTCTCCGTCTTCCAAGCGGAAGGCGTCAAGCGAATTCTTGGCACGGTTCCGATCGAAGAAGACGGCAGCGTCAACTTCAAAGTACCCGCCGGACAAGCGATCTTCTTTGAAATGCTCGACGCCGAAGGACGCGCCATTCACGTAATGCGCACCTTCACGAACGTTATGCCGGGCGAACGTCGCGGCTGCACCGGTTGCCACGAGTCGCAACTGAACACGCAGGCGAACGTCGCCGCCGACGGCGCGCAAGTCGGAACCGCCGTAACGAAGCCCGCCGCCGAACTTACGCCCGCGCCTTGGGGCAAAGAAGAGTCGATCGGCTATAAGCGTTTCGTTCAAGACCCCGTAATCGACAAATATTGTATCAAATGCCACGGCGACCCGGATAATAAGGCGTATCAGACGATCAATATGAATTACCGTCCGTCGACCAAAGGCTGGTGGGGTTGGGTTCATCACCGTCCCGACGACGTTAGCCCGTTCACCGAGCCGTATATGACGTTTGTCAACGGCGACACCCCGTGGGGCGGCGCCAAGCCGCGCGACGAGCGCAACGTGCCCGAAAATATCGCGGGTCTGTTCATCGTGGAAGCCTACGGCGCCAACGATCCCGACAATCTCAAGACGTTGCCTCCCTACTCCGCCTATTCGCCCGTCAGCCGACTTGTTCACAACGCCTGTAGCGGCGAACATCACGACGTCAAGATCGCCAAAGAAGACGCCGAGCGCTTAATGGCGTGGGTCGACTGCAACGGTCCGTATCTTGGCGACGAGGAAGTCCGCGCGATGTACGATCCCGACAGCGTAGCGATCAACACCGCGCCGAAAATTCGTCCGCGTATTGCGACCGCGCCCGTTATCAATCGTTTCAATATTCGTCAAGACGGCGACACGAGCGCCTTCTTACCTGAATTGAAGTTGTTGCCGAATCCGATCGAAACTTTCGATCCGAACGCGCGCGTCGCGGAAGTCCAAATGCGCGAAGCGTTGGAAGAGGTCAAGCGCGAAAACTTCAAGATTGAGATTGTCGCCGCGAATTACGGTTCCGACGTCGAAGAAGAGCGCGTCGACGTTCTCGACAAAGTTCGCGAATGTTTCAACGGCACGCGTCTTATCAACATTCAGGGCAAGTACAACGACTTGTTCGGCGATCCGATTTACGGTAAAGTGAAGACGTTGCGCATCGCTTACCGCATTAACGGCGGCGACGTCAAGCATACGTCCTTTAATGAAAACGCCAGCGTTTTGTTGCCGAAATAATCGAGCGTTAGAGTCTTGATTTAGAATAAAAAGAACCGACGCTTGAATTTCAGGCGTCGGTTCTTTTATTGGATTTCAACCGTTTTTCGTCGGAAGCCGCCGCGAACGGAATATGATTCGACGGATACCCAACGCGTAAAAAGACGCGCGAATACAAAACGACGAAGCGATTTGTATTCCGTCGTATGACGCCAGTTTTTCGGTTTTCAAGTCGCGTCGCGCGATTACAGCGCGAATCTCAAATCGCGAATCTTCCCTTCGAATTCCGAATCGATCGATTCGCCGTCGCGCAGAACTTCGCGATACGCTTTGCCGAGCTTTTCCGACGCAAGACAATCGACCAGCGCTTTTTCCGCGTTTTGCGTTTCCAAATAAGCGCAGGCGCGTCTGTAGAAACATTCCGTCAAAGCGCGATAATTGTCGCGAACCCAGCGTTCAACCAAAAATTTGCGTTCCGTATCGCTAGGCTCGCCGCTGCAACAACCGCAACCGCAACCTTCGCCGCAACCGCAACCTTCGCCGCAGTTGCAACCTTCGCCGCAATCGCAACTATCGCCGCTGTCGCAACGATGTTCGTCTTCGCCTCGGAGCGTCTCGATTAACGAATCCGCAATTTTGCTTTGCAAATCGATCGCTTTCGTCAGCTCGTCGATCTGTTTCTTATTCGTGATCTTGTCTTTGCGAAGCGTCGCGCGGCGTTGATGCGCGATCGCCATCCCTTCCATAAGGGGCAGTTCGTCCGACTCCTCAAATTGATCGAACGTTTCGAGAACGCCGTCGTAAAGCGCCGCCGCTTCTTCTTCGCGCTCCGCCTTCAGCAACAGCTCGCCTCGTTGCATCGTCGCGTCGAAAAGCTCGACGCACGCGTCGTGTTCGCCGTAAGCGACGACCGATTCGTAAGCGTCGCACGCTTCGACCAACGCGTTCAACGTCGCTTCGATCTCCTCTTTGTCTCGCTGAAGCGCGATCGCGGCAAAGGAGACGAGCGCGTCGGCAAAATCGCGTTTATATTCCGAGTGTCCGGCGTGAATCAACGCGCGATAGACGTTGATCGCGCGTTGATACGCCTCGCGCGCTTCCGCAAGAATCGGCTGGTCGGCGTTCTCTTCGTCGTCGACCGTCGCGCGTAGGAAGTCGGCTTTCGTCGTCCACGTTTTCGCTAAATAAAACGAAATTTCCGTTTCCTGCGTACTGGAAGTTTCAGCGAGCTTCTGGAATTCTTCCGCCGCTTCGTCGAGCATATTGAAACTTTCGGCTTTGCGCCCTCGTTCGAAGTAAATCGACGCGCGATTGAGCAAAACGCCGACGCGGTCGATTTTCGCTTCTTCGTCGCCGTATCCGACGAGTTTTTCCATCGTCTCCGCCGCTTTGCAATATTCTTCTTCGGCTTCGTCTAATTCGCCTTCGTCGTTCAGCATTATCGCATAATTCAAGCGCGCCGCCGACTCCTGTTTAAGAACGTCGACCGATTCGCCATAGGTATGCGTATAACAGGCGATGCGATCAAACGCGGCGGCGTAGTCGTCGGTCGCGCGTTCCGTCTCGCCCTCTTCTTGAAGACGAGACGCGCGGCTAAGATACAGACCGATCAATTCCGTTTCGATCTCTTGCGTCGAAGTCGATTCGTTCGAATCAAGTTGATCGACCAATTCGACGATACGCTCGTCGGTCTGCTTGACAAATTCTTCGTATTCGCGCATATCCTCGCGCGAGAAGTTAAAATTAAAGTCCGGCTCTTCTTCGTCTTGATCTTCGTCTTCAGAGTCGGCGCCGAACTTATCGTCGTCGTCTTGGCGCGAATGATTATGACCGCAACAACGGCAAGCTCCAAGGACTGCTCCGCAAGACGCGGCAATTTGCAGGCCGACGGGGGACGTCAAGGCGTCGATTATCGATTGAAATACTGTTTGCATCGTCGGTTTGTCGTTTCTTTTTTAAGGCTAACTATCGGATCGACGACGAGCGCGACAAACGCGCGTCGACGCCGCCAATTTTCGCCGTAATTATACGACGTCGCGCGCGCGCGACAAGACCGACTAGCGATTAACGAAATATTGCCGCGTGAATCTGCGACTTTTGAACAATAAAAAACGACTTTACAAGCGCGGCGCGGGTCGTTATACTGAAGCGAGACGCCGCGTATTCGAACGCGCGGCTTAATATGCGTTTGGACAAGGACGTTTGGGAACGGGGCGACGATGCGTCGAGTTTATTGGAATTTTGCGCTAGCGAGCGTGTGTTTGGCGGCAAGTTTGGGCGCGTTCGCTTCCTTGCGCGCGCAGACCGCCTTAGAATTTTCCGTTCCCGTTCCCTGTCTTTCGGCGCTTGCATCCCCAAAATCGCCGAGCGCGCGCGAAGGGTGGATTTTCGCGCCCTCGCGTCCCTCTTTTTTTGGAGGGATCGTTCCGAGCGTCGCTCCGTCTTCGATTCCGCCGCAAGAATTAGACGTCGACGACGAATTCCCGCTTGTCGCGCAACAAGAAGCGAACCCGGAGTCGGAACTCTCGCCCTCGTTTTCTCGTTGGGCAAATTTTCCCGTTGGAAGTTGGGCGCGTTGGCGTTCGACGTGCGTCGCGCAAGAAAAAGGTCGTGTTACGCAGAGCGCGACGGAAACGCGCGTCCTTTTAAAGAGCGTCGATCAGGAAGCCAAACGTTACGAGTTGTCGTATGAACGCACGGTGAAACTTGGCGACGTGGATTACTCGCGCAGTTCGGAGACGGTCGTTTATAATTTTCTCGACGTTCCTTGCGACGAATCGACCGTCGTCGAACCGCTTGAATCGACAAACTTAGTTATCGCGGGCAAGGCGATTCCTTGTCGAACGTTGCGCTTTTCGCGTTCGAATTCCGAGCGACTCGAAAAAACGACCGTGTGGTATTCGCCCGTCGCGGTTCCTTTCGTGTTGCAAAGGGAAACGACGCGAAAATCAACCGACGACGAGACGTCGAACTCGATTCGCGAACTGTTCGTCGTCCAAAAGACCCCGGCGCGAACCTTGCTCGGACTGGCGCCGACTTCCTATTCGGCGCGTTCTTCCTCGACTTCCGAACGGCGTAAAAGTTCGACTTCGAGCGTCTATTCGCCCGCTATGCCCGGCGGACTAATTCGAGAGACGACCGTCGAATTCGACGCCGACGACGAAAGCGAATCGATGCGAACGACGACCGTTCTCTTAGATTATTACGTCGCGCGATAAAGAACGCGACAAAAAAAACCGCGCGACGGCGCGGTTCTTACGAATTTCGATTTCTAACGTTTCGCGTTAGTCGCGCCAACGTCTAATCAACGCGGCGGACGCCTGACCGACCGACTGCGCGCAGATTTTAACGAACGAATCGCCCGGCGAGACGCCAAAAACTCGCGTCGGAACGACGGGACAGTCCTTATCGGGAATTTCAAAGTTGACCGTCGGAAACAACGCGTCGTTTTGGAACGCCAAAATACTAGCGACCGTTTCGATCGCGCCCGCGCCCGCCCCCGGATTGCCTAAAAGACCTTTAAGAGACGTCGTGGGAATCGCGTCGAGCGCGTCGCCGAACACGTCGCGCAAAGCCAACGCTTCGGCGGAGTCTAATCTGACGTCGCCGCGCGCGTTTGCGTTAATATGCCCCGTTTCTTTCGGATCGAAATCGCATTTTTCCAATAGGCGCTTCAACGCGGAACGAATCGCCGCGCGTTGGTCGTCGCGCGAAAACGCGACGTCGCATACTCCGTCCGCGTTCCGAACGCCGCGCGAGTGCCTAAAGACCCCGCGACACACGCCGCCGACCACTTCGGCGTAAATTCTTGCGCCGCGTCGTCGCGCCGTTTCGAGCGATTCGATAAAAAGCGCGCCCGCCCCTTCGCCGGGAATCGTTCCGCAACGTCGCGCGTCGAAAGGACGACAGACGGTCGGCTCCGTCGCGCCGTTCGCCTTAATCGCGTCGTCGGCTATTTCGTCGCATTTAATCGCCTCGATCAGACGAAGCGGGTGAATTCTGGAACCCGTCGCGCCGACAAGCATCGCGTCGGCTCGTCCTTGGCGAATTGTTTCGACGGCGTCGCCAAGGGCGCCGGAAAAGGACGCTTCGCGATTGGTTACGTCAAAGGCGGGTCCGAAGAATTCGTTGTAGATCGTAATGTGACTCGCCGACATATTGGTCAGATATTTCAACTGCCAAAGGGGCGTCATTTTAGACATGCCGTTTTCACGCCAACGCGGAGCGTCAAAGACCGTTTCGCCGGATTCGTTTTTGCAACGACAATCGGCGATCGCGTCGATCAATTCTTGCGGGGTCGTAACGACGTAATCGGACGCAAAAGAAACGCCGACGCGTTGCGAAGGATAAGCGCCGACCGCGCCGGAATCTGCAAGCGCGCGTTGAGCGGACGCGACGCCAAGTTGAATCTCGCGCGCCATCAATTTGACGCCCTTGCGAATCGCCTTCTTTTTCGCGTCGTCGGGCTCGCCGAAATCCTGTATTTTGCCCGTGAAATCGTCGACCGAAGCGACGCTGGTTATCGGAAACGGCTCGTCGTCGGTCGTCGCTCGAACGCCGGAGCGACCCTCGCGACAAGAACGCTGGAAATCTTCAAGCGTCGAACCTAGAGCGCTTACGACGCCCATGCCCGTGACGACGACGCGTCGAGACGTGTCTTGCATATTCATTTTCTATTTATCCGCGTTAAAAAATACGACGCGTCGCTCGTCAAGCCGACGCTCGACTCTGCGCCGCGCGAGCCCGTTCTACGCGCTCGAGGCGCTTTCGCGTCGTTGCAAAAAAACACGCCCTCATTATACTATTGAAATTGAAACGCGTAAAGGGCGCCCCCTAAGCTCGAAACTTTACGACCCTATAACGACGGGCGAACGTCGGCTTGGTCGATCGCCCCGGTCGACGGCGAAAGAGTCGGAGGCGTGGTTCCGAGCGAAGAATTTGCCGAAGGCGCGCTTGAGTCCGTCGTCGGAGCGGTCGGCGAAACGGTCGGAGGTTGCGCGATCGTCCCTTGAGGCGGCGCCGAATTCGACAAACCGGGTTCCGTCGGAGACGTTTTAACGAAACGGACGCGTAGGTTGACGGGACCCTCGACGTTCTTTCTTAGGGTGAAATTCAAGCGATAGGAACTGTGTTCCGGCAAATTGCTCACCGTCCACACGACGCGCGACTTGTCGGAGGATACTTGCGTCGGCTGTTGTTCGGCGCTCGTCATTTCCGTTCCTTCGGGAATCGTTACTTCAACGTCGGCTATCTGCGTAAAATCGGAAAGATTCGACACGACGATTTGATAGGGCATGTCGTCTCCGACCGACGCGGCGTCGGGCGCTTGAACGCGCAACGTAAGAGGCGCGACCGTCGTCCACGTGTGGAAAATCGTCCGCGAATCGACGACGAATTGCTCGTCGTTCGAAGATTTCGGCTTAATAATCGAGACGGCGATTTTGCACGAACCGGGCGCGGCGCTTCGCGGTTTCAGCGCTACCGACGCGTTTCCGTCGGCGTCGACCGTCGCGAGCGCCGAACGCGCTTGATCGGCGCCCAAGCCGCCCTCGCCCGCCAGAATCTCGTATTGAACGCCCCAGCCTTGACGTGCCGACCCGTCCGAACGACGACGAACGCACGTCGTCAACGTCGTTTCCTGACCCGTCGCGCTAACCCCGGATTTCGGAAAGAGATAAGCCGCGTCGACCCAGTGAATCGTCGCGTAAGCCTGACGTCCGTTTGGATCGCTGGCGGAATCGGAAGAGACGACGACGGACGTCGCGCCTTCTTTGTCGGACGAGACAAACGACCACGCTTGACCCCGTAAAATCGTCACGTCGTCTAATTTCGAGGACGTCCCGCGATTGAGGCGCCAAAGACTTCCGACGGTCGTCGTCGAAAGGGAACGCTCGAGCGAATCGTTGGATTTTGCCGATACGGTCTTGAAAAGACAGGAGGAATTTTTACTATTGCCGTTTGGAAAGAGAGGAGAGGGCGCGCTGGCTTCGCCGAAAGAGCCGACTCCTGAAAGATTCCAATCGAGCTCTTCGCCGACGCGCAAATATTCGCCGTCTTCGCCGACGTAACTAGCGACGAGCGCGACGTCGGAACCGAGCGTCGCGACGGACGAACGAGGTTCAAGTAAAACGATCGAGCCGTTTCCCTGCCACGTTTTAGGAAAGAGAACGCCTCCGTTAGGACGTTGTTCGTTCCAAACGTACCCGGTCATATCGACCGTTTGCTTAACCGTCTCGCCCGTTCCTGCGGCGGCTAGTTCCTCGTCGGTCGGATCCCACGCTTTGGAACCGTCGTCGCCGGAGTCGGCGGCGCGCGCCAGCGCTTCTTTTTCGTCTTGCGACGTAAGGCGCGTCTTACTTTTGTCGGAAAAAAGGCAACTTCCCGATTCGTTGTTGCTTTTGAAGAGGCAACTTTCAGACTTGCCTTCTTTGAAGAGAGGACAATTAGAAAAAAGCGGACAATTTTTCGCTTGTTTGTCGAGCGAGTCGCAACCCGCGCAACACAAGAACGCGACGACGATCGCGCCGAACGTTCGCGCAAATCGGCGAACGCCGCCCAAACGAAAAGCGCCGATTAGTAAACTCGTCATAATACGTTTCCGATCGATTTCTTGCTCTAAACGCCCCGCCGACGATTCGTCAAAACTCCGCGCGCAATTAAAATCCTTTTCGACGCCAAAGCGTCCGCTAGGCTTATTATATGCCTTTTGAAGGTTTCTTCATTGAATTTGATTTGTTTTTTCGAAAAAGTTGAAATTTTTCTATTGTTTGTTCCATATAATCGTTAAGACGCGCGCGCAAAAACTTCGACGCGTTACGCGACAAGTTTTGCGGAAAATCCCGCGCGCCCCTTTCAAATTAGGCGTTTCGGCTTATATTATACTCGGTCTGGCGCGCCTTGAGGAAAACGCGTCGATCCTAACGTTTGCATAGGTTCCTAACGTTTAACGACTTAACATAAGGAAGAAATCGTGTCGTCGAATCAACAAGAAGCCGCCCCGATCGTCGAATCGTCTCAACCAGCGCGCGACGCGTCTAAACCGCTCGCGGGCGCAATATGCGCGATCGTCTCGCTTGGCTGTCCTAAAAATCTCGTCGATTCGGAATCTTTGGTCGGTCGGCTTCTCAAATTGGGCGCCGAACTTGCCGGAGACGACGCCGAACAAGTCGATTTCTTCTTGCTCAACACGTGCGGCTTCTTACGTTCGGCGCGCGCGGAAGTCGAAGAATACGTCGAACAGGCGCTTCAACAAAAGAAAGAGGGCGCGATTCGTTTCTTAATCGTATCGGGTTGCGCGGTCGTTTCGGACGGCGAAGAACTTGCCAAAAAATTCCCCGACGTCGACGCGTGGCTGAGTCCCTTTGACGAAGCGAAAATCGGAGAAATCGCGCTGGAATTGCTCGAAGAAAAAAAGGCGCCGGAAGAAAAAAGCACGGAAGAAAAAGTTGCGGAACAAAAGCCGACGTTAAACGTACTCGCGCCCGAGCAAGTCGTCGAAGCGACGAAACGCTTTTACTATACGCCCGCAAAAACGTTGACGCTGGACGATTCCGATCGAACGACGTTGACGGCGCCGCACGTCGCCTATTTGAAAATCGCCGACGGTTGCGACAGATTCTGCACGTATTGCGCGATTCCGAACATTCGCGGACGATACGTCAGCAAGCCGCTTGAATCGATCGTCGAAGAATCGAACCGATTGGCGGATCAGGGCGTCCGCGAGTTAGTTTTGATCGCGCAAGAGACGACCTTCTGGGGCGCCGATTTATACGGCAAGCCCGACCTCAAGCGACTTTTGGCGACGCTCAAAGAAAAGAATCGATTCGACTGGATTCGCGTCCTCTACACGTATCCGCTCTTCTGGGACGCCGATTTGACGGCGCTTTTCAAATTGGAGGAACCCGGAACGACTTCGATTTTGCCTTACGTTGACGTTCCCTTGCAACATTGCAATTCGGAACTGTTGCGTAAGATGAATCGACGCGTCGACAAGGCGCAAACGGAAGAACTGCTGGCAAGATTTCGCGAAGAGATTCCGAACGTCGTCTTGAGAACTTCCTTGATCGTAGGTTTTCCGGGCGAGACGGACAAAAACTACCAAGAACTGCTTGATTTCGTCGCGAAATGGAAGTTCGAACGCGCGGGCGTGTTTAAATATTCCGCCGAGCCGGGAACGCCCGCCGCGCAAATGGAGAACCAAGTCCCGCAAGACGTGATCGACAGACGTTACGAGCGACTTTACGCAAGACAAGAACATATTTCGAGAAACTACGCGACTAATCAAAGAGGCAAGACGCTGGACGTAATTTTAGATTCGCGCGCCGTAGCCGAAAGCGGCGCGACGATGCGCAACGTCTGCATTGGCAGAACCTACGCCGACGCGCCCGACGTCGATCCCGTCGTCTACGTCACCGGGCGAGATTTGGAATTAGGCAAGCCGACCAAATGCGAGATCGTCGAAGCGCAAGGGCTTGATTTAATCGCCGTGCCCGTCGATCCTGAAAAAATCTTCGTTTCCAAAGAAGAACGGCGCGAGGCTTACGAACGCGAAGAAGCGCAAGCGGCGCGCGCTCAAGGAACCGACCGACCGAAAAAGAAGGCGTCTAAGTCGCGACCCGTTCAAAAGACAAACGGGAAGGGCGCGCGTCGGAACCGATAGTAAGTAAGATTGTCGACCAGTTTAAAGTCTTAACGCCTAATTCGCCCCGTAAAGGAGTCGGATTGGGCGTTTTTCTTATGTCTTACGCCTTTGTTTCTATTTTTTATCGACCTTCTCGCGTCGATTTTGTTCTATTGCGTTTTGTTTTTGTTGTTAAAATCGTTATAAGTCAATTATCCGACGTCGTTTTTTTTTTTTGTTCAATTATGCTCAATTAACGTGTTTCATCGAACTAATCGTTATTATAATGAGGCGGGGCGGCTTGTCTTGTCCCGTCGACAAGCGATTTGTTCCGCCTATGGAGTCGACAGCAGAGTCGACGCTTACGGACGCGGGGATCGCCTAGGCGACAGTTTGGGGGAAAGCGTGCAAGCGATCATTAAGACGGTCAATTTTAGCGAGTTTTATGAAACTGCTTGTTTCGACGAACATTTTGACCGAACACGACCAGTTTCCTTGACTTTTTACAGAAAGGCGTTCTTAAGAAGTAATTGGATCGATCTTTATGTAAAATTTTTTGAAACGGTTTATGACGTTTGTTCGAAGGAGATCGAAGACGCCGCTTTTTATGACGGCGGCTACGGGATTTGTTCGCTCCTTTTTGTCGACTCAGGAGTAGGAAAAAATTGTGTTCCTTTCAGACGTTTGGGAGGTTCTAACGTCTGTCTTAAAACGAATTATAACGCGGAACAAATACTTGAGAACATTGCCGAGACGATTTGGTATTTAGAGTTGGACGTTTCGGCGATAACAATTCGATACGTCTATAAAAAAGGAGGTCGGTTAGACGCAAAATCGAGGAAAAAAGTTCAAAGCAAGCCGGACGCTTCTTTAGTCGGTTGCAATTTTTTGAGGTTTAAGGGGTATCCTTATACGTTTGTCGACGAACGCTTGCTAAGCGTCCTTCAGAAAGATTACGCGCAAGGGTTTCGATTTGACGGCGCTATGATCGCTCTTCTCGAGGCGCGCGTACGTCGTAAATTACGTCCCGGCGAAACGAAGGCGCTTAAAAACAATATGTACCGTCGTAAGGATGGGCTGTGGTTCCTTAACGAATCCGTAGCCTCGAGTTGGAGTTTATGTCCGCGTATTGCCGAAAGCGCGAACGACGCGTTGCGAAAATTTCGGTGTTTTGAATTAAAAACGCTATACGAACGCTTTGTAGGAGAAATGAACCCTGTTTGTATTCGCGACGCGGATGACTTTGGAAATTGGTTTTTAGACAATTTTACAGGAAATATCAGGGTAAAGAAGTATGGAACGACCGGGGAACATAGAATCGTTCGAGTGAAATCTATTTCACAGCTCGAGGCGACGGCGACTCTTGTTCGGAAGATTCGCAACGCGCTTGACAAGGCGTATGGAACGTTGGAAGAAGATGCGCTCTTGTCGATTTTCGATGCGTTTTCCCTCGAACTGCTGAACGATTTGACGCAAAAGAAAGCCGACGACGTTGTCGTCTGTCAAGTCAACGGACGAACCTGTTTTCAAACGTTCGACGCGTTGGGAATACCAGAAGAACTACCAAACAAATTGTCAAAAGCGTTGGAAAAAATCGACGAACTTGAACTTGAGCCAAGTCTCGAAATAATCAACGCTCTATTAACCGTCGCTTTCGGTTTTAACTTCAGAAATTATTTCAACATTCCTAACGATGAAACCTATTGTCGACTAATCAAACAATATTATCAAGGCGCGCCTAGAGAATGGAAAGCCCAAGGGAAAGTCAAAGCGTTCAAGATTGTCGACGGATAACGCGGACTTGCGTCTGGACAATCGGAATCGTGATTTTTACTCGCGAAGTCTGACTTTGATAATACGAGCGTCGTTAAGCTTTTTGAAATTAGGAACGAATAAATGAGCGTTAAGACTGTGGATTTTTACGACTTGGGCGATTTTAGATATACAAGCCCGCTCTCTCTTTCATTTTATGGAGAAACATACGATAATTTTGATTATTGGTCGGAACTCTATGTTAAATTTTTTGAACTTGCGCAAAAATTTTTTTCGGAAAAAATAGAAAACTTAGCTCGATTAGATAGAAGAAACGGAGGTAGTTCTGTTCTTTTTATTGAAGATGAAGAAATCGTACCGAAGGAAAATTATAAAATTCTCGGAAATTCTAACGTTTGCCTGAAATTTCATTTTGGCGCGGATCGCCTCCTTGCGCATATGAAGGATTTGGTTAAACAATGCTATTTGGACGTTTCAAAAATAGAGATTAAATATCAGGCCTCCAACGTTTTAGAACTTGAGGACGATTATTCTGATATATTAGCGCTTGAACCAAGGAATAAGACTACGTTTAACGAAAGAGTCTACGGTTCGACGTCCGTTTGCGATTCGACGCCGCGATCATATCCTTTTCAGCGAGACTATGTGAAATTTAAAGGGTATCCTTCCAAATACGTCGCGGAACGTATTATTCGCGTTCTCAACTACAATTATTCCCAAGGTTTTCGATTCGACGGCACGACGCTGAATCTTCTCGAATCGCGCGCGGGTTATCATATGGATTCCGTCGAACAGAAAATACTTAGAAGCAAAATGTATTGCCGACGCGACGATGGGCTATATTTCCTTAACGAATCCGTCGCGAGTGAGGACTTATGCTTGCGTATTGCCGAAAACGTAAACGTCGCCTTATTAAAATTCCAATGTTTTGAATTAGGGACGTTGTACGAACGATTTTCCGGGGAATTGAATCCCGTTTGCATTCGTAACGCCGAAGACTTCGAAGATTGGTTTGGAGACAATTTTCTAGGAAATATCAGAACGAAGAACTACGATTTAAACGGGAAGCATAGAATCGTTCGCATAAAGTCTATGAAACAAGAAGACGCGACGTCGGCGCTTGTTCGTAGAATTAGTAGCGAACTTAAAAAGGCGTTTGGAACGCTGGAAGAAGAGACGCTTTTGTCGATCTTCGACACGTTTTCCATTGATTTTTTGAACGACCTAATTCGAAAAGAAGCGGACGACGTAATCGTTAGTCAAATCAACGGACGAACCTGTTATCAGACCTTTGAAGCTCTAGGGATTCCCGACAATTTTTCAGAGGAATTAACGAAAACGCTTGAATATGTCGACGAACTTGAACTCGAGCCGACTCTTGAAATTATCAACGCACTGTTGAGTCTTACGTTCGAATACAATTTCAGAAATTATTTCAACATTCCCAACGACAAGACTTACCGTCGATTGATCGAAACTTATTGTCAAGACAAGTCGAGATCGTGGAAAGCTGGATTATTCAGGGAGATCGACGAATAATGTATTCATACGTCTGGGATCCCGAAACGCACGGTTATTTGCTCAAGACCGAGGCGGGCAAATACGTCGCCAACGAAATAAGACCCGTCTTCGCCGAAGAATTAAAGTTGACGGGTATGAGTGATCGCTTTGAATTCGAACCGACGGAAAAACCGCTTCTTTGGGCGCAAAAGAACTATTATTTCTACAACGGCGAAAAAGTCGCGCAATTAAACGGAACGAGATACGGCTCGCCGTTAAACGTCGAATATTTTTTTGACGGAAAAAAGAAGTTGCAAGCCCTTGACGACAAAGCCTTCGTTGAGAAAAACGCTGGAATTATGGAACTTGTCGTCGTCGACGCCAAGCGACGCGCGAAGGAATTGTTCGACCAAGGCGCGAATAAATCCGACGTTTCTTACGTCGCTTTTTCCGGAGGAAAAGATTCCGTCGTTACGCTCGATATTTGCCATCGCGTGTTGCCCCTCTCCGCCCCCGTGATTTATAGCGACACGGGTATGGATTTGCCCGCCTCGCTCGACGTTTGGGAAGAGGTTCGATGCAGGTATCCTGAACGGGAGTTTATCAAAATCCAAGCGAAGACGAGCGCGTTAGAAAATTGGGAACGGTTTGGACCGCCGTCCCAGTATATACGCTGGTGTTGTTCCGTACTCAAAAGCTCGCCCGTGATCGCTTTTTTAAGGGAAAAACTCAACAAGCCCGACGTTCGTACAAACGCGTTTGTCGGCGTTCGTAGCGACGAAAGCGCCGCGCGTTCCGAATATGAAGACTTTCGTATCGGCGTTAAAAACGCGTCGCAAATCAACAGCTCGCCGATTTTGGACTGGAGCGCCCATGAACTTTGGCTTTATATATTTGCCGAAGATTTGATTATCAATCCCGTATACCGTTTCGGACTACCGCGCGTCGGTTGTTTGGTTTGTCCCGAGTCCTCAAATAAACATTTGTGGTACGTTTCTCAAATCTATCCAGAACTGACGAAGCCTTATGTCGACGTCGTTTTAAGAACGAGCAAGCAGACGTTAACAACCGAAAAAGAAAAAGCGGATTTTTTCGTCGATTCGATATGGCGGCAAAGAAAAGGCGGAGTTCTTTCAGTCGATATGATAAGCGCGCCTATTGAAAAAACAGAAGGATTAAAAGTTTCTTTTAAAAGCCCCCACTTCAGGGAAAAATTGTTTTTCGAATGGATTAAAACCTTGGGAACCGTCCTTAAAGACGATTCGAACAATAATTGGCGCTTGAAACAGGCGGATTCTTGGGCGGCGTCTTTCTCTTATGAAAAGTACGGCAAATACTTTGGGGGAAAAGTCGAATTTCTGTTTGATAATCAAGACGAACTTATCGCCTTGACTCCTAAAATACGTTCTTGCCTACGTAAGGCAAGCGCGTGCATAGGTTGCGGGAGTTGCGAAGCCGAGTGTGTCTACGGCGCTATTTCAACAGTAGCGCGCGAGGGCGTCGTTATCGATTCTTCTAAGTGCGTTCATTGTCAAAAGTGCTACGATATTCCTTATGCGTGTTGGAGATATAGATCAATGAGGGAACAGGAAAAAGCGATTTCGTCAAGCGGTAAAATTAACGCCTATCAGAAGTTTGGATTGCGCGAAAATGAAAACTACGCTTGGATTTCCAGCCTTGTAAAATTAGGAGAAAGTTTTTTTCCTTGGACTAGCGAACATCCCATTGGAAAGAATATGGTTCCGTCGGCGAGAACCTGGTTCATACAGTGCGAACTTATCGACCCTAACGATAAAACGCCGAAAAAGTTATTGGAGATTTTTCGTGAAAACGGCGGTTCCAACGTGCTTGGATGGGAATTTATTTGGATGGCGTTGGCGAACAACTCGCCGTTAATTAAATGGTTTGTCGTCGACGTTCCTCGCGATGTTACTTTTACTATTAAACAACTTGAATCGCGTCTGAAAAACTATGATTCAAGTTTGTCCGACGTCGACGTCAACGGAGGTTTGGCAGCGTTTAAAGATATGTTCACAAAAAGTCCGGTCGGTTTATATGCCGAGACCCTAGAAGCGGCAAGAAAAAAATTAAATATTGTCGAAGACGCTTCCGTCGCATATGTTAAAGTGAGGGAACCTAAGGATAGGAGAAAGACCAAAGAACTGAAAACCGTTACTCTTGAACTAATCGAGCGACGTTCGAAAAACGTTTACCCGTTGACGATACTTTACGGACTTTATCTTATCGCGCGTCTCTCTGGACGAAGTTCGTTTACCGTTCATGAAATGTTACGCGCGGACAAAGAATCGACGTTCGTTTCACCTCTCGTCGCTTTTGGGATTTCATCCGACGTTTTCAAGCGCCAATGCGAAGGATTACGCACGAAATATCCTAATTATATTTCGACGACGTTCACTCACGGAAACGACGAAGTTCAAGTCTTTCCCGACAAATATGGAACCGACGATATTATCAAGCTTGCGCAATTAGTTTTGTTGGAAAATAAACCCGAAGATAAACCTGAACCAGCTTCAATGGAGAACTAGCTATGGCGGAACGTCGTTATTCCGATTACATCGAAGTCAAAGACGATTATCGCCCCAATATGACGCGCGAGTTGATCGACGAGACTTCAGACACTTGGCTTAATTTTTTCCCTCACAAAACATTCGTCGAGTTCCTTCAAAAGTTGCTTTGTAGCTTAGACTCAGGCACAAGGTCGACATGGTTACAGGGGAATTACGGAACGGGTAAGAGCAACGCAGCTCTTGTCGTCCAAAAGTTGTTTATGGACGATGAAACTCGGGTACGTCGTTGGTTTAACGAGTATTCGAAGTATTTTTCCGACGCGACGACATTGCAAGAGAGACTCTTTGCGCGCCGAAGTAAAACGCTTGTCGTCTATGATTACAACGCCTGCGGACTTGGTGCCGATCAAGAATTTCTCGTTCGTCTTGAAAAGGGCGTCGCTTCCGCGTTGCGTACTTGTGGTTTGAAGGCGCCGGCAGGAGGAAATTTAGAAGCGACGATCGACCGTTTGCGTCGCGAAGGAAAAAATTTTATTCTAGCGCGCGATTCAATGACGGAAGAACTCACGGAGTCTTTTTGCGCGTATAAAAACGTGGAAGACATTATTAAGGCGCTACGTGAAGATGCGTCTAACGAAGAAGCGTCAAGCGAAATCTTTGCCGAAGTTCGGCAAGTTTTTCGTAGGGACGGTATCTTTTTAGACGTCGGCGCCGCTGAATTTCGACGTTGGATTAAACAGATTTTGAAACTAAACAATCTGGAAAACGTCGTTTACATTTTCGACGAGTTTACCGAGTTTGTTGAAGCACATAAAACGCAACTCAAAACGTTCGAAGAAGTTACTGAAGCGCCAAACGTAAATCGTTTTTTCTTGGTTCCAATAACGCATCAGGATATTTCAGCATTTCAAGCGGAAAATTCTTCGGGTGCCAAACGCGCTAAAGATCGCTTTAATTTTTGCAAACTCGAAATGCCAACCGAAGTCGCGTTTCAACTTGCGGCACACGCGTTCAAAGAGAAAACTGAATTACAATCAGAGTGGAAGGATAAACGCGAACAATTATTCAGTTCGATCATCGGCGTTGTCGATAAATGTATGGAATGGAAAAATGAAGAAGACAAGGTAGACAAGAAATTGTTCTTCAACCTACTTCCAATTCATCCTTTGTCGGCCTTTTTCTTAAAATTTCTTTCAGAGTCGGTGCGTTCAAACCAACGCAGTCTCTTTGAATACCTCAAAGGGAACGCCGAGGGACACGAGTTTCAAGATTTCATTGCGACAGGCGGACCTTTAATGGCGTCGCGGCAATTTCTAACGGTCGACTACCTCTGGAAATATTTTATCGAACGCGACGGAGAAATCGGTCTCAACGAGAACATAACGACGATTAAGCTGGAGTTTAACCGTCTACGTAATGTCGAATTTGCCAATAAGACCGACGACGACGTTGAGATTCGCGTTTTAAAGGCGGTCTTCCTCTTTATTTTACTCGGTCGACGTTATGAAGACGGTCACAAATTGCTCTTGCCGACTCCTTCAAACGTCGGTCTTGCGTTTCAGGGCGACGGATCGGTAGTGAACGCCGAACAAGTTGTTAGAGATCTCGCCGATAAAAAACATTGTTTTATCATAGCGGGAGCAAACAAAGACGAACGAATAGAACTCTTCGCTTCGTCGGTCGGAAGAGACGAACTTCAAAAAAAATGCGAAGGAGTCGACCAGCAATTTCACGATTTGTTATATGAAAAAGTTAAAAGCGAGCTTGAAACTTATACCGTCCCTTATAAACCCGGCTATGCGAAACGTTTTGTCTTTCGTGCGTCCGATTGTAACCATATGGCTTGGGGAAACAGTATCTCGTCGTCTAATCGAGATAAATTTGGTGTGAAAGACGCTTCCGACGGAACGATTTCACTGTGGTTTGTCTTTGCAAAGGATCATAAAGAAGAGTTGGCGATCCCTTCAAAGATAGAAGCATTTTTAAATCAGTCTAAGAACGATTTTCGAATGTTGTTCTTTGCGTTCAAGGAACGTTCTTTTTGCGAAGACGATTCGCAACTTTGGAATAAGTATTGTAAACAGTATGCCCAATACGACTTAACTAACGAGAAAGGCGCAAAAGGACTCTATCAAAAGGCATATGAAAAAATTACAAACGATTGGTTGGATAAAATCAAAGATACGTCGACGATCATAACCGTTTACCGCTACGAAGGGGAAAAGGTCGTCGCACAAGAACTACGGTGGCATGACTTGTACAGGGTTCTTGATTTATATGTTCGCCAGACACTTCCGAGCTGCGTTGATTATCTTGCCGGTAAACAAATCACCGCTTTCAGTGAAATAGGTCCTAAAAATTGGGCGAAAGCTGGGATTAATTTTGAGGGAACGGGACCTCAGGCGCAACTTGTCAATAATTTCAAATCGCAAGGGATCGACGCGGAAGGTTCGACGCTTGCGCCCGACCATCCTTTGGCGAAACTCAAGGCGTTCTTTGAAGGAAAATTCAAGAATTCAGTAGATCGTGGCGGAGATTTTTCTTTGCGCAAAACGTATATTGAACTTCGTCGCGCTCCTTACGGTTTCAAACCCTGCGCCGTAACCGCTTTTTGTCTTGGTTACGCGCTCAAGTGGGCGTTGACCAAAGGTTATCGGTGGACGAACGGACAAAACGGCGGAGAATTAGACGTCGAAACGTTGGCGGAAATGATCGAGACGGTCGTAAAAAAAGACAGCGCCGAAAAATTTACAAACGAAAAAACGATCTGTCGTCTTTCAAAAGAGGACAAGGCGTTCCTTAAGAACGCGCCGAGAATTTTCGGCGTCGCCGAAGAATGTCAGAAGGTTGAAGACGCGACGCGCCTAATTCAAAGTCGCGTTTCGCTTGTCTCGGAACACGTTCCTTTGTGGATACTTGCCAAACACGCAAGTAAAGACGAAAAACACGGGGCGCAAATTCAAGAGATTTTTGAGACCGTCTGCAAATTGTGTCAGATCAGTTCGAAAAAGAAGAACGCGGTGGAAGAACGTTCCGAATGCGTTAAAAAAATCGGAGAACTTCTTTTGAACCAACCCGAACTTGTCAAGGCGGCTTCAGACTATGTTAAAAGCGAAAAATTCGTCTTGGCGTTTAAGGAATACGTCGACGCGATCGAACCAAAGTTGCCCGATCTTGCTTTGAAAGTTTTCGACGTTTCGGGGCAGTATAGCGACTCGGTTCTCAAAAAGATATCCGAAGAAGGGGGTGTTTTGTGGAACGAGCGAGACGTTAGCGTGGAAATCCAAGCGACGCTTGACGAATACCGCGTAATTGACGCCGCGAAGTCGCTTTTGGGATTTCAATCTTTTTCGCCTTATTCGGCGGTTGTCGAACAGTTGAAAAATCGCGTCAAACTCGTCAAAGCGCCGATCTCTATGATCCTTGCGACGTATCCTAATTTAGACGGTTTCATTACTTGCCTATTTCCCAACGACGAAGAACATCGACGACCCGCCGACGTTTTAGCATCGGCTTTGGAAGGGTATTCAGACGACGTTCGAAAGCTTTTTGCCAACGCCGGGAAATCGGCGACATTGACGATCTTACGTTCGCGCTTTGGCGACGACGCCCTTTCGGACGACGAATTAATGGAGTTGGCAAGCGACGTTTCCGTTTCGCTACGCGCGTCTGAAAACGATTTTATCAACGAATTGCATAAAAAACGAGAAGAACGTGAGAAAAAATCGGTCGTCGGCAATTTGAAAAACGAATGGTTCCGTATTTCAGGAACCCAAAGCCCCGTCGAGTGGGCGAAGAAGTTCCGAATTCCCCCTCGATACGCTTTTTCAGACGTTTCCTCGGGCGACGAATGTACTCGCGCGGTTGTCAGTCCAGAAAAGTACTCCTCGGACGCGCTTGAATCGATCCTTGAAAAGTTCCGCGATACGGAAAAAATCGACGTCGACTCCAGCCAACGGAATTTCTTGGAAAAGGTCGTGCCTTCTTCCTACGCCGGTTTAGGCGTAACGTTTGGGGCTCTTGCAAATTTCCTATGCCGAAAATACGGGGACAATCCTTGCTTATGGTCGGCGTTGCCCAACATTGACGAGTTTATTAGGGAACAATACTTGACGGAATTTGCGCCCAAAATCGCGCAAAAGATCGCGGACGCCGATCCCGAGGAACTCAAAGAGCAAGTTTTGGCGTTGGTGAAAGAGAATCAGAACGTGGGAATGTATTTCTGGCAGGATAAATAATGCTTTGCAATGTTAACGACTTTTTTCTGCGCGACGTTGGGAAGGGCGTCAAAATTTTAGGCTGTCCCAACGTCGAGGTCGCGTTGAAGCTAAAAGCGTTGTACGTCGAAAGGGGCGCGCAAGTTTTGTCTTTGTATACGCTTTTCGACGACGAGCTTCGCGTTCTTCCGTCGCCTTGCCAAACGATGCGCCTTTTGGATAAAAAAGTAGCGAATGCGCAAGGACAAACGATTTTTGTCGTTGGCGTCGACGCCTATTTGACGCTTTTGAGCGATTCGGATAAAAAAGCGTTTTTGAAGGAATTGCAAGATCGACTTGACGCGCGTAGACAGCCGAATCTTATTTTGCCGATCTACGTAACCTTCCTTTTGAATTCGCCGTTGACAAACCATCCGAAATATCAAGAGGCAAAATCGGTCGTTTTGTTCGAAGGCGAAGTCGACGTTCAAAGAGCGGCGTCGATAACGGTCGTACGTGAAGAGTGGATTCCTAAAGACGGGTCGAAAGTCGCGTCGGATTACAAGGTTTTATTGCAAAAATTAGGCGAGTTTCAGCCGAAAGGCTCTTTCTTTTTAGCGGTCGCCAACCCGAAAAAACACGCGAACACGCCCTTTAAATACCAGCTTGATCCGTATGAATTTGCGAGTCAAACGTTTAATTTTAAAGCGTCCTTTGCCGCGCGGACGCTTGAGGAATTGTTGCGTCAAGGCGCCAAGTTGAAAACGACGCCCGAAACGACGCTAATGCGACTTTTCGGCGTCGAAGATTTTACCGACGCGACCTTTGTATTGAAAAGACTGCTTGAATCCTTTAATTCTCCCCTTTGGGACGGTTTTCTTTGGTTATGTCGCCGGAAGGCGTCCCAAGCCTCCTATTTGTATTTGGTTTTGTCGTCGGACGTCAACGCATCCAATCTTTTGCGTCGTTACGTCGTCGATGGCGTTCTTAAAGCGTTGCAAACGTCGTCTTCAGACGACTTAGCGCGTTTTGCCGAGGAGCGTAAGTCGACGCTTAATTTGCTTATGGACGCCAATCCTTCGATCAAGGTTTTTATCAAAGAATCGATCGACGCCGTTAGCGACGACGAAAAAGCCGTTCTTTTCTTGAATTGTCAAACCGACGCGGAACAAATCGAGATTGTGAGACGCGTCGCGCGGCTTGATTATTCGGGCGAATTGCCTGAAGTCTATCGCGAGCGTTTCGCAACGCTGGGCGATTACTTGACGTCCGGCGACTGCTATCGCCATCCGTTTCTAAAAGAATATTTCGACAAGTACCGACGTCTCAAATTAAAAGACGAAGTTACGCCCGAATTCGTTCAATACGCCGCGTCGGCGCGTTCTGAAGCGCGACTTGAAAATTTGAAAAAGCGGGACGCGACGCTCGGTGCGAATTTTACCGACGCGCGGACGGGCGTTCTCGTCGTCGACGGCATAGGCGCGGAATACTTGCCCGCCTTGGTCGCCGCCGCTGATCGTTACGGGCTTTCCGTCGATTTTGCCGAAGTTGTTGCCGCAAAGACTCCGACCGCGACTAAGTTTAACGTCGTTCAATGCCTCGAGGGCTGTAAAATCGACGAGATTAAAGGCGTCGACGTCGCGGCGCACAACGGCGCCAAACTGCACGAAAGTTGTTCTCACGAAGAGAACGTTTACGCGAGTTTAAAGGAATTCGAGCGCGTTTTTCAGCGCGTTCGCGAAAATTTGAACAAATATCGGCGCGTCGTCGTAACCTCGGATCACGGAACGTCGCGTTTGGCGGTTCTCGCGTATAATCGCGGCTTGTCTAAAACGATCAAATTGAACGATCCGCCCCTTGATTGGCGTTATACGAAAGCGAAGCCCGGCGAAAAGACGCCCGAGGGTATGAAGGAACAATACGATCCACAAGAAAACGAGTCCTATTGGGTCGTCGTCGGCTATGATCGACTCTCGAAATCTGGGGGCAAGCTCAACGAACTACACGGCGGCGAGACGATTGAAGAACTTTGCGTTCCTTTGGTCGTTTATTCGCTCAAACGAAACGTCGACGTTTGCGACGCGTCGCCTCGACGCACGCCTTCCGAAGCGGCGGAACCGTTGGTATCGAAAACTTCCGACGCGAGCCCGACCACGCGAAAACAAATCGTCGAAGACGACGCTTTTGCCGATTTATAAAGGAACGCGATATGTACGACATAGCGAAACTGCGCGCTTGTTTTCCCGAAACGACCGTTTATAAGGACGCCAAAATAACGGCGATTTTTAAGGCGGGCAAAGTTGAGGCGTTCCTGCGCGATTGGATTCTTAAGCGCAAAGCGGACGAAAACGGTCAAATCAAAAACGTCGAGGAATTAACTTCTTACGTCGCGCGAATTATTCCGAATCGGCACGACAAAGAGACGCTGGAGGACGAGGCGCGAACCGAAGGCGCGACGCGTCCCTTTCTTGCGAAAGTCAACGTCGTTTTTAACTCTAAGGAAAACTTCTGGACGTTTGAAATTCCCAGTCTTGGCTTTACTTACGGACAGACGATTATTGAAGAATATATGTGGAAGCGCGTCAAAGACGATCTTCTCAAGGGCGCGGGCGGTTGGGGACTTGTGAAATTAGGATATAATCCGCCGGAAAATTCCAAGAAAAAAGGAAAATTCACGCTTCTTGAATTTAAAAATTTCTGTCCTTATCGCGTCGATTTGGAGGCGTTTCGCGAAGCGCGCGCGCAATACGACGATACGGAAGAATGGATGGACGTCGTACTTGGCGCGATCGATTATAATCCCGACTCGTTTCAACGCGCCGGCAAATTGCCGCTCGAAACGTGGCTTGCCAAGCATACGATGTTGACTCGGCTCTTGCCGTTTATTCAGCCGCGCGTTAATTTGATCGAATTAGCGCCTCAGCAGACGGGTAAATCCTACGTTTTTGGCAAAGTGGGGAAATACGGCTGGTTAGCCGGAGGCGGAAGTTTGAGCCGTGCGAAAATGTTTGCCAGTATGCAGTCGGGCGTCAAGTCGAACGGACTCGTTGCTTCCAACGATTTTGTCGCGATCGACGAAATAAAATCGATTAAATTTACCGACGACGCGGAGATGGCGGGTATTTTGAAAGGATATATGGAAGACGGGTACGTTTCCGTCGGGGTAAATAGGGTCGAAGGCGACGCAGGCATAATCTTTTTAGGAAATATCGACGTCGACGATATGGACGCCCGTAAGGATATGTTGCGCGAATTACCTGAAATATTTCGCGATTCGGCGCTATTGCAACGCGTTCACGGATTTGTGCCCGGTCGGTATATTCCGACGATTAATCCGACGTCGGCAATTAACGGCTGGGCGCTCAACAGCGAATATTTTACCGAGATTATGCACTTGTTGCGTTCGCCTACCGAGACGATGCGTTATCGCGGACTCGTTGAAGAACTTGTCGAAGTAAGTTCCCGTTACGGCGACACGTCGGCGCGCGAGAAAGAAGCGATTATGCGCTTATGTACGGCGTATTTGAAGCTGTTCTTTCCACACGCGACCCCGGAACTTATTCGCGACGCGTCCTTCAAACGAGAATTTCAGAAGTATTGTTTGAATCCCGCCGTCTTGATGCAGGAGACTGTTTTGAATCAGATGAAGATCGTCAATCCAAACGAGTTTGGTTCGAAAGGAATTTCTTCTTATCGAGTGAGAGATTGAAGCGGTCGGCGCGCTGATTTTCAATTCCGCCGTCGTTTTATTTGAATAAGGTTTGGGGCTGAACCCCGCCGTTAGGCGGACGCGCCCGCGTCTTACGACGCGGGGAAGGGCGGATACGCCTATCGTCGACGTTATCGGCGTCGCTCTTGAATTTCCGCTTCGTATTGCTTGGCGATTTTATCGACTTCGCGTTCGAAGGCGACAAGGGACGGCGTCGACCAAGAGGCGATTTGAATCTCTTCAAGCGCGGGATAGTAATTGATCGCGTCGATTTTGTCGCTCAGCCTTTTTGAAACGGAATTAGCGCCGTATTTCGTCTGAAGATTACGATAAATCGTGTTATAAATACAGGTTTGCATCCAGCCTTCTTTCTCCTTTTCGCGAAATTCCGTAATTTCCTCTTCGAAGAAAGCATATAAGCCGTCGTAT
>JAZUGM010000374.1:0-5386 GCA_045641205.1 Thermoguttaceae bacterium | reverse complement strand
GCGTCCATTGCGAATAGCCCGCGTCGTTATAGGCGGCGACGCGGAACAAACTATTCGCGTCTTTCGAAGAAAGGCTTACCGTCTTTGACGTTTCATTGGCTTTAACCGTCGTTTTCAGCTTCCACGTCTTTCCTGCGTCCGTCGAATACTCGATTCTGAATCCCTTCTCCAAGCTGGAATTATCCGTCCAACTCAAGACGAAAGAGCGATCGGAAGTCCCGCGCGTTACCAACAAATCGCTCGGCGCGTCGGGCGTCGTCGTCACGTTTGCCGTCTTCGAAGTCGCGGAACCGAAGTCGTTCTTCGCAACGACGCGGAAAGAATAGGTCGTTTCCGTCGTAAGAGCTTTGACTTCGAACGTCGAAACGTCCGCTTTCGTCTCGCCGACGACCTCCCATTCGCCGTCGTTTACCGAACGTTCAACAACGAATCCGTTTTCGGTCTTAGAAGCGTCTTTCCAAGTAAGGACGCCCGAATCGTAAGAACCCGCGTTAAAAGCGAATTTTACCGCGTTAGGCGCGTAAGGAACGGTCTGTACTTGAACCGTATTAGACCACGCGGAAACGTTGGAACCACTATATTCGGCAACGCGGAACAGATACGTCGTATCCTTTAACGAAACGGAACACGTTTTCGTCGTCGCGTCTTTTCCGGCAAAAGCGCTCAATTTCCAAGTCTTTCCGCCGTCGGTCGAAACTTCGATCCTGAACCCTTTGTCTAAACTCGAATTGTCCGTCCACTTCAAGTCGACGGTTTTCGCAGTCGGATCAAAATCGTTGATCGTCAAGTCGGTAGGAGCAACAAAACCGTCGAGCGGCTTCGACGCGATTTGCGAGACGGTTCCTTCATATTTCCCCGTGCCGGTCGCGACAACTTTCAGATAATATCCGACGTCGCCGTCCGTCGTCGTATAAGTCGACTTCGTAGCGCCCTTAATCGCCGTCCATTCGGCGCCCGTTTTCGACTCCGCGCGATACCACTGATAATTTGCCGTCGCGCCAGACGGTCTGAGCGTCGTCGTCAACGTTTGACCGACGCTAAACGAACCTGAAATAGAAATCGACGCCAACGAAATATAATTCGGAACAACCGCGCTTGTCGAAACTGCGGAAACTTCGCCGACGTATTCGCCGATTCCCGTCGCGACGACTTTCAAATAACGCCCGAGGTCGGCGTCGGCAAGCGTATAGGTCGATTTGTTGGCGCCACTAATCGCCGTCCACGCGGAAGCGGAACTTGAAGTCGCGTAATACCATTGGTACTTGACCGTCGCGTCCGCCGGTTTAACTGTCGCCGTCAGCGTCTCGCCGACTTTCAAATCGCCCGACATAGCGATAGAAGTCAAGTTCATCACGACGCGCGACGTTCCAACTTTGGCGACTTCGCCCACATAGTTTCCCGTTCCCGTCGCGACGACCTTCAAATAGGCGCCAAGATCGGCGGTCGTCGGTTTATAGGTCGACATATTGGCGCCATTAATCGGAGTCCATTCGGACGCGGAACTCGAATTCGCACGGAACCATTGATAATTAGCGGTCGCGCCGAGCGGTCGGAGCGTCGTCGACAGCGTCTCGCCGACTTTAAAGGAACCCGAAATAGAAAGGGACGACAACGAGATAAGATTCGACTCGACCTCGCTTGTCGAAACGGCGGAAACTTCGCCGACGTATTCGCCGGTTCCCGTCGCGACGACTTTCAAGTAAAATCCGGCGTCTGCGTCGGTAATTTTATAAGTCGCTTGGTCGGCGCCGCTAATCGGAGTCCATTCGGTCGCATAACTCGAATTTGCTCGATACCACTGATAATTAGCGGTAGCGCCGGACGGTCGAAGCGTCGTCGACGCAGTTTCGCCGACTTTGAGCGTTCCAGAGATAGAGATAGAGGACAACGAAACAAGATTCGTCTCAACCTCGCTCGTCGAAACGACGTAGGCTTCGCCCGTATAATTGCCGGTTCCAGTCGCAACGACCTTTACGTATTTTCCCAAATCGTCTTCGGTAAGTTTATACGAAGCCTCGTTGGCGCCGCTAATCGGAGTCCATTCGGCGGCGGAACTTGAACTTGCGCGATACCATTGATAACTTGCGGTAGCGCCGAGCGGTCGAAGCGTCGTCGACAAAGTTTCGCCGACTTTAAGCGTTCCAGAAATAGAGATCGAAGAGAGGGAAATGAAATTTGCCGCAACCTTCGACGCGGAAACGGCGGCGACTTCGCCCGAATAATATTCGGTTCCCGTCGCGACGACCTTCAAATAATATCCGACGTCTGAAGCGTTCGGAACGTAACTTGCCGAATCCGCCCCGCTAATCAATATCCAAGAAGCGGACTCGTCGTTCGAAGTCGCGCGATACCATTGATAACTCGCCGTCGCGTCGGTCGGTTGCAGAACGGCTGAAATCGTCTCGCCCGTCTTGAATTGACCAGAAAGAGAAACGGACGTCAACGACTCGGAATTTTTCGCGACTCTAGCGCTTGAAACGGCGTAAACCTCGCCCGTAAAATCGCCGACGCCGGTAGCGACGACCTTTAAATAAAACCCAAAGTCGGCGTTTACGGGCGAATAAACGGCGTTAGTCGCGCCTTCGAGTTTTGTCCAAGTAGCTTGAGGCGTATTCGCCGTCGAACGATACCATTGATAATTAGCGGTCGCTCCGTCGGGCGTCAAAGAAGTAGTAACTTTTTGTCCGACGCTTAACGTCCCTGAAATCGCAACGGAATTCAATTCGACTAAATCGACCGTCTTTGTTAGCGCGACGGGCGAACCAGTAACGGCTTCGACGGTTCCAACATACTTGCCCGTGCCCTCGGCGACGACCTTCAAATACTTTCCGACGTAAAATCTCGACGGCGTAAAAGAAGCGTCGTTGGCGCCTTGAATAGGCGTCCACGAGGTCGAATCGGCGGAATCCGCATAGTACCATTGATAATTAGCGGTCGCGTCTGGATACTCGAGAACCGCCAAGAGCGTCGAGCCGACTTTCGGTTCGTTTGCGATTTTGAGCGACGTCAACGGACGCGTCGGAACTTGCGCGTTTGGCGCGTCGATAATCAACGTGTAATCATACGACTTAGCCAACGTCTGGTAGTTGTAAATTCTAATAAAATACGTACCTGCGGCGAGACCTTCAAGGGAAACTTCTTGATGGTCGGTATTACTATAAAAACAATAATCAATACGCTTTTGTTCCGAATCGTAAAGTCCCAAATACATCGTCCTATTCGAGTCGGCGTCTTTGTCGTATTCGGTTCTAATAAAATTACTCGTAGTTCCCGTCGCGCCGATCTCAAACTTGTAATAATCGTCCGAATCGGCGTTCGAACCGATCAACAAGGAATCGTAAGAAACGTTCGAATTTACAAATCCTAGGTCGTATGCCTTGGCAAAAGCGTTGTTCGGCTCAAATCGATCCAATTGTTCGTCGTCTTGCCTTGCGACGATTAAATAGTTTCCAAGACTGGCGTAATCGGAATAATATTGGGTTCCTCCGACCGTTAATCCCGTACCGGAAACGGAAAAGTAGTAAGTCGCGCCCAGCGTCAAATCAGCCAACTCGACGACGACGTAAAGCGAATTAGACGGATCGTAAGTTTTTATAAGATTTCCGTCGGCGTCGTAAAGAGCGACGACAACGTCGAGATTCGTAACGCCGCCGCTAACGCCGCCAATATACAAGTAATCGGTCGCGCCCGTGTTGACGAAAGAAAAGAAGTCGACGTCGTCGTTTGTTTCAATCACGCCCGAAGCCAACGTTCCGTCGGACGCCAATTCAAACGAAGTCGCTTGAACGCGTAAATCGCGATGGTCGTCCTCTTTATAACCAAAACCGTTCGACGTGATTTTGCTAAGGTCGTCTTCTTGGTTAGTCGCCCGTTCGTATTCCCCCTTGCTCCATTGGGTCAGTTCCACGTAATATCCCGACCCCATAATTGGTCCCCAATCGTTGGCGCCGTTGTAATATTCCGTTTTGGAACCGTTCAACTCGTAGATTCCGTCGTGTCCCAATCCTAACGAGTGCCCGACTTCGTGCGAAGCGGCAGCAGCGGCGTTGCTTGCCGATCCAAGGCTCTCAGAAAAAGAATAACAGGGCGTGTCGGAATCCCACGTAAACGAACCGACGTAAGAGACGCCGCCGGAAGATTCATACCAGTCTTCCCACGAACCGCCTACGCAACAACGCACGCCGTATTCGTTATCCGAAGCGCCGCTTTTGATTAGCTGATCGGTAGTCGGCTCGACGGTCGTTACGTTGACGTCAAAGGGCGCGTAATCTTCGCTGACGCGGAGCCATATCTCGTATATATCGTGAAGTTCCGACTGGGAAAAAGAAGAAACGTTTCCGTCCGTATCGTAAGGGGGAGTCTCGACGTTTCCGTAGGATCGATTCCAAAGAGTGTTCGTCGTAATATGTCCGTCAAAATCAAGATAGATAATATAGGTCGACGACGGATTGCTACTCAAATTGAAAACAAATTCTTCCGTCAAGGAATTAGGATCGACGTTTAAATCAAGCAACGATTCGTTGATCGTATACGCCAACGCGCCTTGTTCAACTTCGTTGGATTCACGCGCGTCGGCGTCAAGCTCAAAAGATATGGGCGTCGTCGCGAACGTCGACGTTTCCCAAAGTTGAGATTCACCGTCGACAAACGTTGTCGGTACAAGTAAGGCGTCCGCAGTCGTCGCGCTCAACAACGCTCGATCCTCGAGCGCCTCCGCGCGCAAAACTCGAGGTTTAGGAACGTTTTTCCTTGCCTTATCGACGTCGCGAGACAGAGAAAAATTCTCTCCGCGATTCGTAGGTTTATCATACGCAAACAGTCGTTTAAACGATAACTTTTTCATTGCCGATTCTCCTAAGATTAGGGAGAGAACGTTCCTAATTTGGCGGTCTAACCCGACGCCAAGCGCATATTGCGCGTCGATCGACCAACGTAAAAACCGAAGATGCGCTCAAATTTTCTCTACGTTCGTTCGAAGGCTCCCCTCCTCCAGATTAGATACTATAACGAATAAATCAACTTATTCAAGCGAGGCTCAATAGAGAAAAAAATATTATTAGCTCGTTGACGCCGTTTACATTCGCTATATGCTCAATAATTAGGACAAAAGAAACAATCCTTGACTTCGTTTAAAGATAGTATGCGTTCACGGAAAGTCGCGTATCAACGATACGCGGATTCGTTGATACGCCAAAAAGGCGTCGTGACCAGTGAAACGCAAGAGCTTGACGGCTTTCTTACTTTCTAAGGACTTATTCGAAAATAGCGATTGACTTTTTTACAAATATTCGTTATTCCTTTTTTACCCACGCATTACTTTTAGTAGGAGTAACGAACAATGCGAACGCATCCTTGGACAGTATCGGACGAGCTTTGGAATCTTGTT
>JAZUGM010000373.1:0-18153 GCA_045641205.1 Thermoguttaceae bacterium | reverse complement strand
AAGCGGGCGTTCTCCTTGGCGCGTCGCGTATGTTGACCTTGACCGTGCGCGGGTCGACCTTGAAAGGAAACACGATCTCTATGCCGACGGAAGCGTACGGCGTCCCGATCTGCTACACCGACTCCATTCTCAACAACGAAGCGCAAGTTTCGTAAAAACGACAGGAACGCGTCGAAGCCTTCGGCGCGTTCTTTTTTTTTGACGTCGGACGCTCGACGCGTTCGAACAGCCCCCGTTCGTTACCCGCTTGCTAAGAAGACCGTTATAAGGTATAATAGGGAACAGGCGCGCGCGTTGCGCGTCCTTTGGATAAAAAAGGGGGGCGAAATGACCTTGACAATAGAAAGAACGAAAGACGCCGACGCTTCAAGAGCGCGCCAAACGACGCGCGACAATCGGAAACCCGGCTTGCTTGCGCGACTTAGCTTGTTGTTATTAGGCAAGGATTACGCGCGCCTAGAAGCCGAAGAGAAAAAGGCGCGCGAAGAAGTGGAATTTTTAACGCGCGAACGCGACGCGTTAATTGAAGCCGCGCGACGCGGAGGGCTTATATAATGGGCGCGTCAGGTTGCTCTTCCGACTGTTCCGACGCGTTGGAAGCCTTAAAAATCGTCGAACGTTGCGCCGCCTCTTTTATCGAGTCGCAACGCGGCGAACAAAAGACGCGTTCAGACCTTTACGAACGCGCGCGCTTATTAATCGACCAGAGCCCCGTTTCGTTCGAAGTCCGTTCGGCGGCGTTCAATACGGTTCTTGTCGTTTTTAACGCCTGTCTTGCGTTCCAAGAAGCCGAAGCGGAAAGACTGACGCTTGCAAGGAAAGCGGCTCGAAGCGCCGCGATTAGAGTCGTCGTCGCCGTCGTGTGTTTATTCGTCGCGATCGCCGCGCTTGCCTTGCGCGTTCAAGAGACGGCGACCGTCGCCTTCGTTCTCTTTGTCGCCTTGGCGGTTTCCGATTTCGCGGAGTGGATCCGCGACGTCGTTGTTTCGCGCGTTCGTTAAACGAACGCGTCGAGAAAATCGGCAAGCGCGTTCTTTTGTTCCGTCGTAAGTCGCGCGATCCGTTCGAAAAGCCGCGCTTCCGCGTCGTTGACCTTCGGCTCGTCTCCTTGCGCGAACGGTTCCCCGAGTCCGTTTTCCAACCAATCTTGACGCGCTTTGAAGATTTGGCAAATCTGAAAAATTCTAACGTTCGGAATCGGTCGAACGCCGGACTCCCAATTCCCTATCGACGACGTTTTAACGCCGATTTTTTCGCCAAATTTCTCTTGACTCAATCCCAGTTCTTTGCGCAACTGCTTTAATCTGTCTTTCATTGCGTTTTTCTCCTATTTGTGAAAAGCAAACCCCTTGCTTTCCCCTTTAATTTATCACACGTTTGACAAAAAGCAAGGGGGTTTTAAAAATTTTATCACGTTTGACCCCGTGTTTTCACGAGCGGGAAAAAATTTTCAAGAATTTTTCAAAAAAAGGGGAAATTATGCTTGACAAATTATCCGATATGTGATAACATAGTGGCATACTTAACGACGCGGCAAGCGTCAAACGCGAACAAAAATCTTGGAATTACGAAGGGCTAGACAATGAAAAACGGCGAATCGTTTGACGAATGGTTGGAACAGCAAAAAGTGAAATGGGCGGCGGAAAAGAAAGAAGCTATGGCTAACGACGTCCCGGAAAATTACGACGGCGCTTCGGAAATGATCACAACGGACGATTGCGACGACGCCGACGCAAGAGCGGAACGACGACGACGCGCGTTGATTTGCGCCAAGGCGCTGAAGCAATTTGTCAAGGCGGCGGAAAAGTTCGTCGAGATTATCAACGAAGAAGAATCAGACGGCGACGCTGCCGGTATTTTGAACGATTATATTGACGAAGCCGACGTTCACACGTTCGACCAGCTTATCAAATGCGCGCGTTACGTCGACGATCGCGGCGAATCAGAAGTCTCGGAAATTGTCACAGGGGTAAAAGACGACATTGACGCCGAAATGGAAGAGGAAGAGGAAGAGCAAGAGCAAGAGGACGACGAAGAGTTCGCGGAATTAGAAGACGCGCTCGCCGTCGCCTAACGGAACCCGGCGCGCAAGGAACGCCGGGCGCGCGTTCCTTGCGCTAGCGTCGATTAGGATAATCGGCGGGTCGCCCCCCTAGGGAAATTCCGCCCGCCAACGCCATGACGCAACAATCGAAAAAGTGATTGTCTGGTCGGTTGATGTTCGGGCTCCATTCGACGACGCGATTAGACGCGCATACGACCAATTTAGCCGTTTCCGCCGCCAAATGGTCGGAAAACATTCTGTGAACCTCCGGCTCTTTTCCAAACAAGGAAAAGGAGTCCTTTTCGCCGGGCGCAAGCGCGAACATCGAATGAAGCGTCGACTTCATATAATTCACGTCAAGCAGGAACATAGCGCGCGTTCGTTGAATCGCGGCGTCGTCGACGCGTTCATCGATCATATGCCAGCCCTTCGAACGCCCTTGGCGTTTCGGCCAATATTGCATAGGAGAGGACGTCGCGCGGATTGAGAACCCCTTCGACGTAACGACAAGCCGTTCGTCGATCGCGCGCGCCGCCGACGCGACGACGGTCGGCTCCCAGCCTTCGTCGACTAGAATACGGTCGATTCGTCGGAAGTCGCCCTCTTTTTCCGTCGGAAATTCCCGTTCGCGCAATTCCGACAAGAGCGCGACGAGCCCTTCGTAAACGCGCCCTTGAATCGTCAACCCGGAAAAAATCCTTTCGAGCGTTTCTAGCCCGCCGTCGTTCTTTGAAAAATACGCGCGTCTTTGCTCCGGGAACGTTCCATAATCGACGATCCGACCAGTGAACATATCCGACCACGCGACGACGACCCAATAAAGAACGTCCCCGTGAACGTCGACCCCCGCCGTCAATCGAGACGACGCCGAAGGAACCAGCCCGCGATCATACCCGTTGACCTTCGATCGTATGACCTTCGCCGAAAGTTTGACGTTGCCCGTGTCCCCTTGGATCGGTTGATTCATCTGCTCCGCCGCGAACGCCGTCGGATTCTCAATCTTCTTGCGCATAAGATATTCAAGCGTGTCGACGCAATCGCCCCCGGAATACGACTCCGGCCACGTAACGACGGCGCCCTTGCGCATGCGTTCCAAGTTCGCGCGGTAAAATTCCGTCGCTTTTTCGGGGTCTTCCGCCCAAATCGCGCCGTATTCGCGCCAAGCCGCTTCGTCTTCCGGGAAAGAGTCCAGCGCGGCGATCCGAACGCCGTTCCAACGCGGGTAGAGTTCCTTGTTTAATATGCGGTCGGCGTAATCGTCGGGCGCAATGACCGTGCAAGTCTGCATCATCGCCAACGTTTCGCCCGCGCCCGCCAAGCCCTCGAGCGTCCCCGCGACTTTGTTTTCAAGTTCCGCGACGCGATTAGGATTCAACGCCAGCTTGTCGGTCGACAGGTCGTCGAGAAAAAGGCAGTCCGGGCGGTCGGTCGAGCCGTCTGGATTCTCGACCGCCATACCGCGCAACGCCGCGTTGACTCCATACGCCGCGATAGTCGCGCCCGAAACGTCGGAACCGTCGACCGTTGGAAAACGGATAATTTGAGAATTGAAGACGGAAGCGGTCGGCTCGCCGTTGAGGAGTTGACCGCGCGCCAACGATTGCGAACCCTTCAACAGATGCAAAGGATAGCAAACTTCGGGAAAGTCGGCGACAAGCAAAGGATTGGTCGAGACGTCCGAATAAATCGCGCGCAAGCAGTTCTTCGCTTCGCGCGCGTTCGCGCATACGACGACCACGAACCGCCTCTTGCGCGTCAAGACGCCCCAAACGACCGCCGCTTTGCAAATCGTCGACTTGCCCGACCCGCGCGGCATCGCGACCGCTTGCTTGCCCCCGTCGCAAATCACGCGTTCAAGCGCGTCGATCAGTTGCAAATGACAAGAGCCGAACGCCTTCTTGAATTTCATTGGGAAATAAGACTTGCAAAACGCAAGCAAGGAGAAGGAGCCTTCGGCGCGGCGTCGCGGGTCGGCGATAGGAGGCAAGGGCGCGATTTCGCGACCCGCAAGGGAGACCGACCGCGAACGAGCCGCCGCGCGTTCTTTGTTCCGTCGATAGCTTTCAGAAAACGGTTGCATAGAAACAAACCCCGTTCTTTTGGCATAAAAAAAGCCGTCCGAAGGCGTTTATAACGGACGGCTTTCTTAAGGATGCAAACGTCAAAAGACGTAATCAACGAGCGTATTATAACCCGCTTTCGTTTCTTTGCAACAGGTCGAACGCTTTTTTTTCAAGATAACGTCGCGACGACCAAACGCGCCGACGTGCGACGCCCGCTTGCTAAGAAGATTGAAATAAAGTATAATAGAGGACGCGCGCGCCCGTTGCGCGTGATTTGGATAAAATAGGAGGTTTTAAAATGACCTTGACAATAGAACGAACGAAAAAGAAACGCGAAGAACGGCGACGCGTTCCATATTTCGAATTGCCGCCTTCAATGTTTTCGCAAGAAGACAAAGAACGACGACTAACAAACGACGAAATTATAGATTTGGTGAGTTCGTTAAAAGAACAATGGGACGCGGCTTCTATACGCGCCGGATTGAGGAAAGGCGCGCGCAATGCCGGAGCGAGGACAAAAATATAAAGTCGCGATCTCCGCCGTTCGATCCGTCGCGAACCTGCTCGTCGCGTTAAAAGAAATGAAATGTTCCGACGACGCGTTCGAATTGGCTCTTGCGCTTCACGACGCGCAAAGATTGACACGATCTTCTAAATTGCCGGACGACGTGAAACAAGCGGTAGACGACGCCGTTTCCGTCGCTTGCGAATGTTACGTCGTCGCAAGGAAACAAGGGAGGCAAGCGGAAAAACAAGAAAAAGAAAAAGACGACGAAGAAAGGAAACGGCGTCGAACGCGCGTCGCTTACGTTTCTAAGACGATTTTACTTGAGGTCGTTTGTCTTGCTTGCGTCGTCGCTTTGTTGCGTTCGCCGTTTCCTTACGTTTCTTGCGTTCCTCTCGTTTTGTTTGCGGACGCGCTGGGGTTTAAAAGACCTCTTAGGGCGTGCGCGTCCGTGTTGAAGGCGTTTAAAAAGACGCGATAAAAGGATAAAATAGGAGGTTTTAAAATGACCTTGACGATAGAACGAACGGAAAAGAAACGCGCCTTGAAAAATAGACGCGAGCCTTCAAAATGCATACCGTTGACGCCGACGTTAAAGAAACTTGTCGCCGAAACGGACGCCAACCCCGACCGAAAAATGACAAACGCGGAATGGATCGAAGTTTTACGCTGGATGAAGGCGGACTTAGCAGACGCCGCAAAAAACGCCGGGTTGAGATAGCGCGATATGAAAGACGAACGAACCGACGACGCGACCGCCTTAGAAGCGTTGCGCTTCGTGCGCGATTATGCGGCGCGTATAAACGGCGAACAAGGAAGCGACGTTAGAACGTTGATACGAACGGCGCGCGGGAGTCGCGACCTTTTAGAAAAGTCGAGTCTGCCGCCGCTTGTTAATGAGGAAACGCGACGCGCGCTCGACGAGATTTTAGACCTCGCGTTAGATTGGCGCCTAAGATTCGACGAGACGCTCGCGCAAGAGAAAGAACGCGTGCGCGACGAATACGCCAAAAAAAGAAGGGAAGAAAACGCGACGACCGGCAAGATTCTAATAACCTTGGTTTGCGTCGCGCTAGGCTTCGTCTTGGCGTTCAAGGGCGCCGCTCCTTGGTGTTGCGCCTTGGTTTACGTCGTTTTGTACGTCTGGGGAGAAAAAGAGCCGCTCTTGCGCGCCGTCGACGCTATAGGGAAGTTTTGCTCTAACAAATAGGATTCGTTAAAATGACCTTGATAAAAGAACGAACGAAAAAAACGCGCGCCTTGAAAAAGACGCGCAAGCCGTCGCAATGCATACCGTTGACGCCGACGTTAAAGAAACTTGTCGCCGAAACGGACGCCAACCCCGACCGAAAATTGACGATCGCGGAATTTATCGAAGTCTTGCGCTGGATGAAAGCCGACTTGGCAGACGCCGCAAAAAAAGCCGGGTTAAAATAGGCGACGCGGAAAAAACGCCCGCGCCGCCCCGTTCAATGCAAGACGACCCCGAATATCTGACCGCCCCCCCCGTAAAGCGCGTTGTAACGAGCGCGCGTTCGATCAAGTTCTCTCTCGAGCTTCTCTCGATCAAACGTTTCCGTCACGCCCCCGGAAGTAATATTCGAAAGCGTCGTTTCGTCGCAAAGCGCGTTTTCGAGTATCTCGATTCGACGTTCCAAGAACGCTTTTTCTTTACGTTCCGATTCCGTCATTATTTGGCTCCGATCGCTTTTATTACGGATTCTTCATACGAAGGGCGTTTAACGCCCGCGCTAGGGCGACCGCTTGGCGAAGACTTCGACCCGATCGGCGGCGCCGTTCGCGCTAGACGTTGAATCAGACCGTCAAGAATCGACAACTTCTTGTCCGCCGCCGAAAGGAACCGCGAAAGACGTTCCGACGTCGTTTCGTCTTCCTTGTCCTCTTCCGACGCCGCCGCGTCCGATTCCAGTTCCTCTTGCTTTTCCTCTTCGGCGCCTTCCGCGCTAGCGAGACGTTTCAACTCTTGATAGTCTTCCATACGCGCGTCGTCGATATTCAACCCGCGCTGGAAAAATCCGACCCCCTTTTCGAGCCCGAACTCGTCCAGAAAAGCCTGAAGTTCCTTGTCCCGAACTTCAAGCGCCCCGTCCTGAACGCCCGTTTCGTCGCCGAGTTGTTCCGTCGACTCTTCGTCGATAGGAACCGGGTTTTCGACCTTTTCTATTTCTTCGTTCATAATTTTAACTCCCGATTGTGAAAGTTGCACGATTCCGGAACGAACCAGCGGGCTAATCGAAGTGCCCGCGTCCGTCGGATAAGGACAAACGGAGACGCCAAGAACCGTTACGTCCCGGAATATCGACAACGGACCGTCGTAAATACGACCGTTCGCGACCCCTTGCGCCCCTTCGGCGATTTCTTCCAACGTCGACCCGTCGAGAGCCAACGTCGGAGAAACGCCGAAAGGAACCGCCCCGGAGACTTCGCCGACTTGGAAAGCTCTGTCGCCGTCGACCGCCGAGCAAAAGGAACCCTTCGCAAGAAGAGCCCCTTGCTCGACCGCCAAAGAAGCGACCCCGATCACGTCGTTAGAATCGTGATTGAAGTCGACCACGCAAGGGTTCTTGGCGAATATGAGCCGATCTAAGTCAAGGACGAAACGAACGAACGCCTCGACCCCGCTTGACGTCGGCATCATATGCGACGACGGCTCCGATGTGAAAGCCGTCGCCTCAAAAGGATATGTTTTCATTAGCCCTCCTTTCTAGAGTTTTGACGTCTTCTATTATAACGCGCGACGAAAGAAAACAATGAAAGAAAAATATTTGTCTTTATATCAAGCAATCGATTGCGCCCGTCCCTTCACGTCTTCTTACAAAGGGGTATAATGAGAGGCGAGGGCGTCGCGCAAGCGGCGCGGAGAGAAAACGAAAAAAGGAAGGAACGGGGCAAATGAGTAGACTTGCCGACAAGCCGACGAATAGGGCGTTCAATTGGCCGAAGATTTTTTTCAATACGGCGTCAAAGAGCAAAGACCGCGCGCAAGGGGGGCAAGAACCTAACCGCGCCGCAAGCTACGCCGAGTCGTTCGCGAGAATAAAAGCGGGTCCAGAAAACGACGCTATCCTTGCTATGTTGCGACGAGAACGCGAAGAAATTATTGCGTCCGCGAAAAAAGCAGGCCTTATCGAATGACTAGGCGCGATATGAAAGAAAAGCATGCCGACGAAAAAGGATCCGACGGCGCGAACGTGCGCAACGCCCTTTCTATTATTGAACGCTTTGTCTCTTTGATAAACTCGACTAACGAACAAGAGCGAAAGGCGGCGGTCGGGGAAGTCAAGAATCTAATCGAAGGAAGCGACTTCTCGCCGGAAACGAAGTTCGACGTCTTGAAAACGGTTATGACGATTCAGGAAGTTTCAATAAACGCGCGAGAGTTTGCGGAAAAGGAACAAGAGCAAAAAGAAAAGGCGCGAAAGCAGAGGAGGAAACGTTCCGTCGTGAATTCCGTCGTCGCGATTATGATACTTGCGACCGCGTGGCTTGCGATCGATAGAGGGTGCGGAGAAATTGCGTATCCGTTGGCGATAATAGCCGGAGCGCTTTGGGCGCCGGAAATTCTAGCGTTCGAAAGATTCCGCAAAGCAGGAGAAGGGAAAGAAGCCACAAAACCTTAACAAGCGAATGAACGGCGCAAGCGCCAAACCCGCGCCGAAAGGCGCGCGCGCAAGCCGCCGATTACATATCGGCGGACGGGAAAAACCGCAACAAACGAAAGAACAAAACGCCGCCCCCAAAAAAACCGCCGTCAAAAACCCGCGCGGCGCTTCTTAAAAAGACTCATTCTTGAAAAAATAAAATCTCCTTTAAAATTTTCTATTAAAAGGAAGCGCGAAAGCGCGAACGTCTGAACGCCAACCAAAAACAAAGGGGAAATATGCTAAACGTCTATTATTTCACAACGACCGGCTGGGGCGGAACAGGCGATTTAACCGCCCCCGTCGAACAAAACACGCTTTGGGGAACCGCGCTAGTGAGGCGCGGACTAACCCTCGACCAATGTTACAACGCTTGCAATCCGACGGAGGACGACCCCGCTCTTATCGCCCCCGATCCAGACTCTTCATCTTTCCGCGACGCCAACGGGTTCCGACTGCATACCGTAATCGTGCCGCTCGGCGCGAGCTTGTCGCTATCCAAGCAGATAACGTTAGCCGGAGGCGCTTATCGATTGAGACTCGACGGCGGCGGCATATATAAAATGGAACACAAAAAAGGACTTGGGGCGTTCTCGTTCTATGACGTCGATTTTGTGCGATTTACAGAGCTTGATCCCGGGAGTTATTATGGGACTAGAAATTTTTACCGCTGTGAATTTATAGATTGTGATACGTTATGGACGTGGACAATGAGCGGCGATGCGTATGATTGCCTTGTATATGGTACTGGCGCTCCGTTGACAGTAGGCTCTGTAAATTGGCACAGGTCGACAGTCGACCACAATAAATTGGTAACATCGGACTCAATATCAACCGCGTCTATGACGGAGGACGATTTAGCGGCAAATTTCGTCGACGCGGCAAACGGAGATTTCCGCCTATTATCAACGTCCGAATACGCGACTGGCAACGCCTTAACAAGCGCGGACGGCGTTGTTTACGACCTCGAGGGCAATAAGCGCAAGCCGGGCGGAGCGAAAGGCGCGTATGAGGTTTTGTCGGACTTAACTCACGAAACACTCGCTGGGGAACAGTATGACCGAAGTTATACGATAGTCGAACGGGCTGACGATGCGCCTGTGATAACAAAAGTGCAACCTTCACAAACTACGACGTCAACGTGTAGGTTTTTTTTTGACGCGCTTACGAACGGCGGCGTTGTGTTGCAGAAACTTAGTGACGGCGAGTGGCGTGGCGCGACAGTGCGAGAGTATACTCCCATATCCGTTCAGACTTGGGATTCTGACGGATCGTTTCGCCTTGCGTTTGCAGATGAGAACGGAGGCGCTCCGACGTCCGGCTGGACGTATGTAGATGTTTTTCCTGACTTAAATAGCGGGCAGACGCCGTTTCGAAGGTTTGACGATACGTTCACGTGGAGAAAAGCGAGTGGATTGAACTCGCTCCCCACGCTTTCGTCGTCGTCTGTATGCCTAATCGGGACGAACACGGCGTTCGCCGATACGGGCGCGACAGTCAAAGAGATAATCGTCCCCGGCTGGACGCACGTCGACGTCGGCGACGTAACGGCGAAAATAAAACTGGGTCTAGGCGCGACGGTTCGAAGCTCGGGCAAGTTGACGTTGGAGAACGAGACGACGACCAGCGCGGATTTGTTGCGCCGCGTTCAGTTGCGCGCGCCCGCGCTCTTGACCTTGAAAGATTGCGACGTTTCCGACTAACGAACAATTCCGCGACGCCGCGAAGTTGTTCGTACTAACTTTACCCTTAACCAAGAAAGGAACCTTCAAAAATGGCCTTGCGAAGCATAAACGCGAAACTTCAAGTCGTCGCCGCCGGAACGAGCGCGACGACCGCCATAACAAGCGCGTCGACGGTCGGCGTCGGCGACTTGACGATCGCCACGTCGCGCACGGTAACGGAGATTGCAAGTCGCGGTATTAATTGCAAGCGCGCGCTTGTCGGCTTGGCTTCTTGCGTGATCGGCGGCGTCTGTGAAGCGGACGCGCCCGCGTTGGCGGTCTTGCGTTCGGCGAATCAAAACGCTTCCGACGTTTACGTCAAGTTGACGTGGGCGGACGGAAGTTCCGTTGCAGGACAGTTCGCCGTTACGAAACTCGACGTGGACGCGCCCGTCGACGGCGAAGAACGTTGGAATTTTGAAATACAGCCAAGCGCGACCGCGACGCCCGATTCCGACGGAAACCTCATAACTTATTCCGCCGCGCCAAGCTCCGGCTCCGGCTCCGGCTCCGGCGGCTCGACCTGATTCTAACGGCGCAAGACCGGCGCCGAAGGCGCGCGCGAAAGCCGCCCGCATTGCGGGCGGTTGCGTTGAATCAGACAAATCTTTTGACTGTCTACAGGAAACGACGCTTACTAAAAAGATAGACAAATGAACTCAAACTTACAACCCGTCGCAAAAGGCGATCCAATAACCGCCGACGCTTGGAACGACGTTATTAGACGCGTCAACGAATCCGACCAGCCGCAAGCGTTCCAACAACGTCCGTCGAAACCGAAAGGCGAGTTCTGGATAAAGAACGCGACAAGCGCGACGATCCCCGTTTTCGCCAACGTGCGAATTACCGGGTTCGCCTCGAGTTTCAATTCCGTCGACGATTTCAAGTCCGCCTTGGCAAGCGACGCGATCGCGTTGAACGGCTTCTTGAATTTCAACGGAACGCCCTTCGTCGCCGTCGCGCTCGAGTCGATTTCGCCCAATATGTGCGGACGCGCGACCCTTGCCGGAGGTCCCGTCGTCTTCGCCCCGATCTCCGGGTCGGATACGATCGCGACAAACGACCGCGTTCTAATCGCGCGCGCCGGAACCAACGCGGGCAAGTTCTCCAAATCGGACTCCGGCGACTTCCTAGTCGTCGCGTTCCATTCCGCGTCGCGCGTCGCCGCGCTCTGCTACTCCCCAAAAAGCGGCGTCGAATATACCGCCGGGCATAATATCAACATCTCCGGCTCTGAAATTTCCGCCAACGGTTCCGTCCGCTGGCGCGTCGCGAACTCGGGCGGCGGCGGATACGGCGAAGCGAAATACGTTTCGATCGTCAGTTCCGACAATCAAGCGCTTCTGTTCGGTCGGAACTTCGAAACGCAATCAAGGAGCGACGACGGCGCCGGTTTTCAAATCGGACTAAGAACGCAAACGAAGACGGTCGTTACCGGCGTCAATTTCGCGCAACAGACCGTTACGACCGAACAAATAACCGTCTTGAAATGAAAGGATTGCTTATGCGCGACTTCGAAATAAAAAGAATCACGCTCGACGACTTAGACCGACTTCATTATAAAGGCTTCGGGAATCTTACTAACCCGTTGCGCTTTACCGAACTATTCAAAGACCCGTTGCAAGTCGCCAAGGTCGTTTACGAACTGGCGATCTTTCAAGGGCAAGAGCCGCGCCCGACTTTGTCCGAGTTCCTCCGTTCGATCGAAGGCGACGATTTCCCCGCGTTGAGAAACGCCCTCTTCGAAGGATACCGGCTTTTTTTCCCGACAAGCGTCCGGCTGGCGCTGGACGCGTGGAAAATGGAACTCGACTCGAAAACAAACCCGATTCAAACGTCGACCTCGCAAGACGCTGGCGCGAAAGAGCCGTCGAATTAGCCGCCCTTGCCGGAATTTCCGACCCTGGGAAATTCTCGATTCGCGAACTGGAACTAGCCGCAAGAGCCAAGCGACGCGACGAATGGGACAGACTGGCGTTCTTACGTCAAGACCTTCGGCGTATTCTGACAAAGGGCGCCGACCGAACCTCCTACTGTGATTTTAATCCCCTTTATTCCACATTTGAAAGAAACGCTATCAAAAAAAGGATAAAAGAGGAAGCGTCGGAAGCCTCCCCTAAGAAAGTCTTTGAAATGTTGCTAACCTCGATTAGAAAGTAAAGTTTATGCCGATAGTCTTTGAAGAAGCCCCGCGAACGTCGATGCAAGGAAACTACTTTTCGTCGTCAAGCGAAAGGGAGTTCCACGGAATCGCGACGGAATCCTGCTCGAAAGAATACGTTTACGAAAATTTCCGCGACTTCGTGTTCGACGGTCGATTGTACGATTTTCACGGCATACCCCTAGCGGACGACGGAATCCAAGTCGAAAGCGACGAGCCAAGCGGAAAATATTGGACGTGCCGCGTCCGATACGAACCGAAACAGAACGCAAGCCAAGTGGAAGAAGTCGCGCGCGTCGCTACCGGGGTCGAATTTGGCGCCTTTCCCGCGTCCTTCTCCACGACCGGCGGAACGTCAAAGTTGTTCCGTTCGTTAGGAACGACCCGTTATAACGTCAACGGAACCGCGCCCAATTTTCACGGGCTAATCGGCTTCAACGGCGATTCGTTCGAAGGCGTCGACGTCGTTTCGCCGAAGTTGACGTTCGCGATCCAGAAGCGAAGCCCCGCCGACGCCGTTCCAAATTTCGCCGCCTTCGCGACGATGCTCGCCGATTTGGTCGGAAAAACGAACGCGTCGACCTTTTACGGGTTTTCGCCCGGCGTCGTTCTCTTCCTTGGCGTTTCAAGCGGTTCCCTGCAAAAGTACCAAGGAGACGCGAACCAAGACCCTTACTTCTATTGGGACGTCAAATGCGAATTTGCCGCCTCCCCAAACGCGACTATCGACCTAGGAACCGTCAAAGTAGAAAAGCCCGGCTGGGACGCATACTGGGAACTAAGAGAGAACGCCTTCGATCCGATTACCGGCAAGATTACCCCGATTACCGTCGGCGCTTACGTCGAAAGATGTTACCAGCGCGCCGACTTCCGCTGGTTTGTAGAATAGAAAGAACATAGTAACACGCCGCATATAACGCGGCGCCCCCCGCAAAATATCGGAACCAAAAGATGCCGAACCAATTCAACGCCGATTCCGCCGTATTTCAACTCGACCTAGACGCGCGAAAGTTCCATTCCGCGACCAAAAAGGCGCAAGAGTCCTTTGCCAAATTTGCCGACAAGACCGGCGAAAAAATTACGACCGTCCGCCAGCAGTTCTCAAATTATCTAATCAACGACCTTGCCGGAAACGCGATTAAAAACGCCTTCGAAAGTTCCCTTCAATACGTCGCCGATTACGCCGAGAAAAGCAAGGAACTTGTCAAAATTGCCGACGCGTCGAACGTCTCCGTCGAAGCGCTCTCGAAATTGCAAGCCGTCTCAAAAGCAACCGACCTCGACCTTCAAGCGCTTGCCGACGCCGCGAATAGTCTCAATTTCGCCGTCTTAGCCGATTCCGCCGACGACCTCGGCTTGTCTTTGGAACAAGTCCAACAAAAGGACGCCGCCGAAGCCTTCGCCGACGTTCTCGACGCTCTGAACGCCTTGCCCGACGCCGAAAGTCGAGCCGCAAAAGGCGCCGCCCTCTTCGGTTCTTCGTTCGACTCCCTAGCCCCGATCCTCGACGGAACGACCGACTCCTTGCGCGACGCGATCCAAGCCGCCAAAGACGCCGGACTGGTTGCGTCCGACGAAGCCGCAAGGGGCGCCGCCGAATTTGCCGACGCCCTAACCAAACTCAAAGACGTCGCGACCGCGCTAGGAAACGCCGTCGCCGCCGCTTGCTTGCCGATTCTTCAAGAAATGGGCGAAAACCTGACAAGCGCCGTCAAATACGTTCAAAACCTAATCGAACCGACCGCCGAAGCCGACGCCCAATTTGCCGCGCTTGCAAGGTCGACCCAAAAGGCGCGCGAACAAATCGAAAAACTCCGCCAAGAAGACGCCGCAAAATTTGCCTTCGTCGAAGACCTAGCCGGACAAGGAGAGCTTACCGCCGAAACGTTCGAAAAAGCCGCCTCTTACGTCGACCAGCTTCAAGAACGATACGGCGACCTTGGCTTGACCGTCGACGCCGCGACAAAATCTATTGAAGCCGCCGCCGACGCCCAAGAACGCTTCAACGACGCCGCCAAGCAAAAAGAACGCGAAGCCCTGCAAAAAGAACTCGACGCCGCGCTAGAAAACAAAAAGGCGCTCGACGAAAGAGCCGCGCGAGAATTGCACGCCGCCGACGGCTGGATAGGCGGCGCGAAAACCTTCACACGCGAGTACTTCAGCAAACAGACTTTCGGGCTGGTCGATTCCGCCGTCAAAAACAGAACGAAGAAAATGGAAGCGGTCGGAAACGAAGCCGTCGAAAATCAAAAACATATCAACGAACTAAGAAAAAGACTAGAAGCGCTAGACGATTCGTCCGAAAAAACCGTTCCGACGTCCGAACCAACCGAAACGCCCGTTCCGTCGCCGGAACCAAAAACCCCCGCGCCGAAAGACGCGATCGCAAAAGCGCCTTCCCCGCAAGCGTCGCGCCTCGACACGGAAATAACCCAATTCGAAACGCGCGTCGCTCGAGAATCGCGAACCGCCGATCAAAACGCGATCGCGGACGTTCGCGCGCAAGAAGCCGACTACCGCGCCAAAATCGACGCAAGAATCGTCGAAGAAAGAAGCAAGGGCAAGTCGAACCAAGACGAGGCGTTAATCGAAACCTTCCTTCAAAAGCGCGAAGAGTCGACCAAGCGCGAAGAAGAGCGCGTTCAGAAAATCAAAGCGGAAGTCGACGAATCGCTAGCCGAGTCCGATTGGAACAAAGCGACGCAACCCGACGAACCAAGCGTCTTGGCTACCCCCGCGCAAGAAGACCCCGACCAAGCGGAACTGTTGAAACGATACGAAGCGATCCAAAAGGAAGCCGAAGAATACAAGAAGCTCTTGGAAAAGGGAATCGAACTGTCGGAAACCCCCGAAGAACGCGAAAAATGGGAAGCCAAACTTGCCGAACTACCCCAAAAAATAGCGGAACGAAAAGACGACGCCCTAGAAGCGTTCAATTCCGAAAAGGAAGCGGAAAGACTCGACGCCCTGCAAAAGGCGTTCGAAGACGACGGCTTCCCCCCTGGTTTTCAAGCCGACCCCGATTTTTGGGAAGACGCCTATCAAGCGACGGAAGAAACCGCGAAAGGAACCGCCGCGACCTTTTCCGCGTTCGACGCCGCCAACATTGCCGCCGCCGGACTCGAAGAGCAAGCCTTAAAAGAAGCCCAACGTCAAACGCGGATTTTAGAAGACCTCTACCGCGTCTGTCGTTCGAACCAAGCCGCCTTCGCGTAAACGCCCCGGGACGCGTCTTTGACCGCGCGTTTTAAAAAGACTACTTTTCATTCTTCTTAATCTTGCGTAAAAAGATTTGTCCGTTACAATGGAACCGCCGGGAAGTTTCGGCTCCGAAGCGGACGGTTTCCGCAAAAGGAAGGATTGCGAGATGAGTCGAAGAAAAGACAAGCCCGCAAACAGGGCTGCAAATAAAATGCGCGCCAACGTAAAAACGCAAGGCAAAGCCGCCGCCGCAAGGCGAAAGCTATACGAAGAACACATCAACGCGCGTATGCCCGAATGTTTGAAGAATCGCGACGAGGAAAGCCCCCTTACGAACGAAGAATACGGCGACTTCTTGCGCTGGGTTTCAGAATCGCTTGATTACGCCATAAAGTCTGCCGGGTTAGTATTGCCGAAATGAGAGATTCGTCGTCGTCGAATGAAACCGCATGCGCCGCGTTAGACGTTGTGGAAAGTTTCGCTACCGCTTTGCAAAAACCCGCGAAGAAGGGCTCTGTAAACGCGCTTCGGGTTTCGACCGTCTTAGCTGAAGCCTACGCCGTGCTTAACGTCTCTGAAATGCCCGCAAACGTTCGTCAGAAGGTTGGGGCGACGTTGAGCGCCGTCGTTAAGGCGATAGAAGTCGCGCGCGCCGCCGAGAACGCCTCTTGCACGAAAGAATCAGAACGCCTCAAAGAAGAGGAAAGAAGACGCGAAGACGAGGCGCGCCGAAAAACGGAAAGACTGTTTCGCCGCGTCCTTGCCGTCGTCGCTCTTGTCGTCGTCGTGATCGCCGCGTGGAAAGGCTCTTTCGTCGTCGCCCTGCTTCTGTTTATGTTCGCCGCGTCCTGCCTTGGCGTAAACGTCGACTGGCGACTTCTGTTGAAACGCGTTAAGGACGCATTCAATCCGTCGACTTAAGCGTCCGTTTTCTCCCCCCCCAAGCAAGCCCCGCATAGAACGCGGAGGCTTCCAACGCGAACGTCAACCAAACAACCCCGCGCGATTCAATTCGATCGCCGCCTTATATTGCGTCTGAACGTCAAGCGAAAACCACAAACGCGTGAAATACTTCCGCAAATCGGTATACGACGCCCAGTCGTTCGACCAAGGATTACGACGTATCGCTTCCATTCTCTTCACTCGACGAACGCAATCTTTAACGAGCCAGTCTTGAAATTTCATCCCCTCTTTGTCCTTTCTTCCAACGCCACAGATGCGGAACGCCCGTAAGAACGCGCTTTTCGACGAACCCTTCTTTTTCAAGCCCCTTTAACACGTAACGAACGTACTGTTCGGATACCTTGATCTTCTCCGCCATCGAGTAAATATCCTGCCACTCGTTCGAAATAGCGCCCGTTACCAAATGCCGCTTATAAGCGCGCGGCGTCTCGACGTCGTTTTCGTGCAGACTCGGGCGACGATACAAACACGTATGCCGTCCGTTGATCGTTTCGTACTTCATAGAAATGATCCCGTCTGCTACCAAACTTCTAAGCACGGGCAACCAATTATGCCCGACGCCGCCGATCTTTTCCGCGACGTCGTTTACGCCGACCCACCGTATGCCAAAATGCAACAAGCAACGAAGGGCCGTTTGACGACGAAGGTCGCACGACGTGATCGAATTACGCGACCAGCCAAACTTAGCCAACGCCTTCTCCTGCCGTTCCCACCGGTCGGGCTTGCTTTCCGCGCGCGCTATGAGATGCGCCGCTTGATCCGTATATTCCTGGAACATACTGCGCTTATTTCCATACTCCCTCTCCCACTCGTCTTTCTTCACTGCGACTCTATCCTTTCGTTCAAAGACCCAAAGCGTCCCGTACTCCTTAGAGACGCGCTGGATAATATTCACTTCGTGCAAATAATCGAGCGCGCGTTTCGTTTCGCTCGCCGTAAAGTTAGGGAACCGCGCGACAAAATCCGCCAGCGTCCCCGAACCGTTCCTCTTGATACTGTCAAGCAACAACCCGGACAAATAAGCCCGACGTTGCAAGAACCCGACTCGGTATTTCTTCCTAGCGTTCATTGAAAATCCTTCCTTCCTTGGTTGCCTATTCGTTGTGCGTATAACCGACCGCGACGATCGATACCGTCGCGTCCTCCGCCAAAACGTGATAATCCGCCCGCGCTTCGATACGTCCGCTCTGAAAACAAGCGCAACCGCCGACCGAAAGCAAAAGCGCGATCAAAAGCGCCCAGCAAAACGCGTGAATAAAGTGCAATACGTAATATTCCTTCTTACTCATAGTCTTACTCCCTGTTCTTAACGACGCGATAACCCGAAACGACGATTACCCCTTCCGACTCCTTGGCAAGCAACCCGCCGAAGTCGATTTCCATTCCGTCGACCCGTCGACAAGCCGAACGTCGTCTTCGTCGTTCCCTATCCAATCGATAAGGCGATCATATTCCTCAAAAGAGAAAACAAAAAACCCGCGCGAACCGACGGAACCGACGCGCCCCCCTTCAACGACGTCCGATTCCCCCATAAAAACCGCGTTAAATTCGCGATACGTCCCCCAGCGGTAAACCTTCACGGGCGCGCCGTTCTTTCGACAAGCGCGCGAAATAGCCGCCGAAATTCTCATTTGCAATCTTGGATTCATCTCTCGCCCTTTCTCTTTAAATGTGGAATCTAACAAGGTAGCGGCGGGTCTTCGTTCCCGAGTATCCGATCCAAAAGGAACGCCGCCTCTTCTTTGGAACAACCGCGGCAAAAATAATCCTTATACGCGGGATAAGAAGGAAACAACGGCGAAAGAACGGCTACCCAGTTTTCCTCTTCTT
>JAZUGM010000372.1:0-5074 GCA_045641205.1 Thermoguttaceae bacterium | reverse complement strand
CAACCGATCCCACCCTCCAATATCTAAGCGGCGGTTCCGGCGCCCGCGTCTTACGACGCAGGGGGACGCTTCCTCGGTTTTCGCGCGGCGTCAAAGTAGAGCTTGCGCGAAGTCTAAACGCGCTCAATATTAACGTCGAAGCACGCGTAGCGCGCCCGACCGAACATAATAAACATTATCGGACGTTGTTGTTTATACGCGGGGGGCTTTGAAACGCTCTTGCGCGCCGAGACAATCCTCAATTTCCCTTGATCGATTAATCGAATAAAACGCCCGGACGTCGCGAAAACGAATCGACCTGAACGCAACCTTCTAGGCAGAACCGCAAATTTTATGCGACGGCTTTCCGTGAACGTTTGAGAAATCGCCGCGCTGGAAAATTTCTAAACAAATTCGTTTTCATAAATTTCTATAAATCTTTCAAAAAGAGTTTGAATATCTTCTCCTCTTGAGTTATAGTTAAGACGAAGTGGTTTTCCTCGTTTCGTTGAGGCTTTGCCAGAATTTATATTGATAGAAAGACCTATAGGATTAAAAATGAAATCAACACGATCGACTCGTCGCGAGTTCCTTCGAACCGCCGCTTTTGGCGCGGGCGTCGGGCTCGTCGCTCGTTTTGACGCTTTCCCTTGCCCCGCGATCGCCCAAGACGCGAATACGCTCTCGAAATTGAACATTGCGCACGTCGGTATCGCGCGTCGCGGCGCCGCTAGCGTCGACGGTTGCAAAGGCGAAAATCAAATCGCTTTTTGCGACGCCGACCAGAAATATCTCGACGCGGCAAAAGCAAATCATCCCAACGCTAGCTTCTTCCAAGATTTCCGCGTAATGCTCGAAAATATGGGCGACAAGCTGGACGCGATCGTCGTCGCGACCGCCGACCATACGCACGCGGCGATCGCGATCGCCGGTATGAAGCTGGGCTTGCACTGCTATTCAGAAAAACCGCTCGGGCACGATATTTATCAAATTCGCCGTATGCGCGAAGTCGCGCGCGAGAAGAACCTCGTCACGCAAATGGGCACGCAAATTCACGCGGAAGACAACTATCGTCGCGTCGTCGAATTAATTCAAGCGGGCGCGATCGGAACCGTGAAAGACGTCAAAATCTGGTGTTCCAATCGTTATATCGGCGTTCCTAAGCCGACGGAAAAAGTCGCTTGCCCCGCCAATATTAATTGGGACGTTTGGCTCGGTCCCGCCGCTGAACGCGACTACGATCCGCGCGTGATTCCCGGCACGTGGCGTATGTATTGGGACTTTGGCAACGGCGCGATGGGCGATATGGGCTGTCATTACTTCGACTTGCCCTATTGGGCGCTCGGACTCGACAAAGTCGATCCTATTTCCGTCGAAACGACGTCGCCTAATCCGGTCGACGAAGAAAAATGCGGATACGACCTTACGGCTAAATACGTCTATCCTTCGACGACGGAGCCTGGCGCCCAGTTGACGCTCTCTTGGCAAGACGGCAAGGCGGTTCCCGAATGTTTGAAAGACCTCGGACTTGAAAAATACGGCGCGGGCGTTCTCTTCTTCGGCTCCGACGGAATCCTCTTCTCGACTTACTACGAACACGCGTTGTTGCCCAAGGAACAATTTGAAGGATTCCAGCCGCCCGCTCAGTCGATTCCGAAGTCGCTGGGACATCACGCCGAATGGATCGACGCGATTAAACGCGGAACGAAAACGACGACCTGTCATTTCGATTATTCGGGCAAGATCGCCGAAGCCGTCTTGTTAGGTTGCTTCTCGTATCGTTGCGGTCAGAAGCTCGAATACGACGCCGCTCAAATGAAAGCGACAAATTGTCCGAAAGCCGATCAGTATATTAAACAGTACTGCAGACCCGGCTGGGAAGTTTGACGTCGATTAGAATTTAACGTCGTAAAAGAGACTTCAAATAAAAAATCCCCGACGAACGCCGCAACGCTTCGTCGGGGATTTTTGTTTAGCTTTGAGTTGAAAATCGAAGCGTCGTTAAAGAGACGCAAGCGATTTTTCAAAGAGCGGAAAGAGCGACTTTATCGACGCGCGCCCGCTTCTAAATATTCGAACGGCTTGAATCCCATTTCGAGCGCGGGCGAATTCGGCTTCAAATGGAAATCGTTGGAATCGGGATCGACAAACAACGGATCCGCGACTTTTCCGCCAAGGTCTTTGCCCGTCTCTTTTTGCCAATCTTCGTAAGATTTTCCGCTAAACGTCGCCTCGCCGCCTGCGTTGAACCACAAGTTGTTGCGATATATAACCTTAGCGCGATCCGCGCTATATCCGAACGCGACGCCTTCTTTCCAATAGACTATGTTGTTTTCGATCGTGTCGGAAAGGTGTTCTTCAACTCGAGTAACCGCAAGTTGATGCGGCGCGGCTCCGGCGTGGGCGGGATTCGTGCGGCTTCGCGCTAAAATGTTGTTTCGAATAACGTTTTCTTTTCCGTAATGCTGGTGGAACGACCCGTCGGTCGTGTCGTAAACAAGGTTGTTTTCGAATAAAATTCCCTCGCTGCCTTCGTCGGGATAAAGTCCCCAGCCGCCGTAAGCGTAGGAGCTGACGTCAAAAACGACGTTGTTGCAAACGCGCGTGCCGATCGACGTTCCAAGCGTATAGACGCCGCCCATATCGGACATAGCGCCTTGCCCAATGCGTCCGATACGATTGAATTCAATACGATTGCGGAACGCGTGACCGCCGTTGTAACCCCAAACCCACCCGACGGAAACGCCGGTATAGTAGAAGTCGATAATATCGTTATGCAAAATTTCGATTTCTTCGGTGTTCTGCCCGATCCAGACGCCGACCGCCGACGCAAAAAAACGACCGCCGCAAGTCAGACGACAATCCTCGACTTTATTGCGAACGTCCATTTTTCCGCCGCCAATTCGCACGGCGCCGGCGCCCAAGTCGGTAAAGTCGGTTCGCAAGACTTCGCAGTCGGAACAGTCGCGCATTCCGATACCGTATTCGCCGATGTGCGCGACGTCGCAGTCGGCAAAGACGACCTTTTGGCAATTTTCCAGCCAGATAGCGCAGGTCGTGAAGAACGCCGCTTGAGCCGGTTCGAATTGGGACGGACCGGGCAAATCGAGCGAGCCGGTAATCGATTCGTCGATCGCCGCGCTTGCCATTACGTTGCGATCGCGCGGCGCGTCGGAATAGACGAAACGAATATTTTCAAAACGAATATCGACGTCGGTCGACTTGCCGTTCGCGTCTTTTCCGTCGATCGTAAGCAAGCGTCTGACGCCGGGATAGGGCGCGACAAAACGAGTCGACCCGATATTTTCGCCTTCGCGCGGTCGGTAGTAGACAAGTCCTTCGTCGCCCGCGTAGAACCATTCGCCGGGCGCGTCGAACGCCGTTCGCAGATTCTCCAAATAATACATAGAGGTATCGCGCCACGGGTTCCAATGTTTCATCGGGGCGCCTTGCGCTTTTAGCGCGCGCGTCGCTTGGTCGTATCCGAGTAGAATGCGTCGCGTCGTGTCCCAATGATGATGAACGACAAATTGCGCGAATCGCAGTTCCGACGGTTTGACGTTCGTCAAATCAAGCGCGTCTAAATCGCCCTTTTTAGCGATAATCGCCTGCGCGACGCCGTTTTCATTTGCGGGCTTTTGAATCGAGCCGTCTTGCCAGACCGATTCGGGGCGTAAGAAACCTTCGTTCGGAAAACGCGCGCGGATCGCTCGATTTTCACCGACGAAAAGTTGTTCGAAATAGAACGTCGTACCGGCGACTTGAGGCGTCTTGGCGACCCAAATCTCCTCGTCCGCGTTTGGAAATCCTTTTTTCTGATCCGACGTCGCGATCTTCCAGTCCTTGATATCGACGCCGGCGCTAACGACCGTTTCCCCCGGCGTTCCGACGTAGCGCGTATGCGCGTCTTCCGCCGTCAACTGAAAAGTCGCCGTGCGAACGAATTCTCCGGCGCCAAGTCGCACGACAAACTCGCCCGACGCGCCGGAAGCGCGTTGAGCGCGAATCAGATCTCGCGCGCGTTCCAACGTTTTCAGCGCGTCGGTTTCGCTCGCGCCGGAATTCGCGTCGTTTCCGTCGACGGAGACGTAATATTCCCGCGCGCCGTCGTCGGCGAACGTCGCGATAGGATCGCATAAGAAGGGCGTCAACGCGAGAAGCGCGCCGACAATTTGCGAAGTGAACGTTTTTTTCAAAGTAGGCTCCTTACTAACAACGGGTTAAAACAACGCGATCGTTTACGGAAAGTTTCGCGAAGTTTTTGACGTCGCGTTAATTTCACAATAAACCTAGCGTAAGAATCGCCCCTATTGTAACGCGCGCAAAGAAGAAAATCAAGAAGCCGATAAGAAAATTGCCTTTTTGTAGTCGTATGCGTTCAAGGAAAGCAGCGTATCAACGATACGCGGCTTTCCGTAAACACTTACTTCCAACGTTTTCAAAACTTCAAAAAACGGCGAAACTGCGTCGTAAGGGCTTGTAAAGGAGGTTTTGTAAAGTTATAATACGGGCGCGCTTGAGACGCGACTTTCAAGCGTCGTTTGGCGTCGTCTTGTTTTAAAGCAGGGAAACGCCGTTTGGATCGTCTCGTATTTTTTGATTCCCTGTGATTTTTTGACGTCGTTATGCGCAACTCTAAAGAACGGTCGGCAAATTCTGTTTCCTCGTCGCAAAATACGTCCTCGCGCGTTTTCTCGCTTCTCTTTTCGATATTGCCGCCCCTCCTCCTCCTTTACTTTCTATTTACGCCCTTCCCCAACGCGGACGCGCCTCGATTCGCGCTTTTGCTCCAGCCTCTCGTCGACGCGGTGTTCGTGCAAGTAATTTGGTTTGGCGAGAATTTGCCCGACGCGCCGATCACGGGCGAACGCCTCGTCGCGACGGCGATGGGATTCTTCGTCGTCTTTTCGGCCTTTTGCTTAGGCTGTCTTCAATTACGATCCTTCTCATATCGTTTGGCAAGTTTCCCAAGTGAAAAAATCTTTTTTTCAACGACGTTAGGCTTGATTTTTTTTTCGATCGCCGCGCTTTGCTTGGGGCTTTTAGGCGTCGCGAACCTTCCCTTTGTAACGAGCTTCGCGTGCGTCGCGATCGT
>JAZUGM010000371.1:0-3625 GCA_045641205.1 Thermoguttaceae bacterium | reverse complement strand
TGGCGGCAAGTAAAATTTGCGCGCGGCGAACTTGTAGAGCCGTTCCTTTTTGTTGTTTAACAAACTCAGTCAGTTCGTCCTGTTCGGATTGCGTTAAGTGAACGACATATTTTTCATAGGGAACCTCAAAAGTACCAAAGGAGGGATGAATTTTGTGGTACTTTAACAAATTTAGAGGTTCGACGCTACCCACGTTTCAAACAATCATCGACCAATAGTTAACAAAATTTTCAAATAACCTGATTTTTTCGTTTGTTTTCCCTGTTGTAACCATTTACAAGATCGGTAAAACTGTTAACGTTTATGGTATGCGTCACGAAAGCCACGTATCGACTCAACGATACGCGGACTGTTTCGGCTCGTGAAAGCGCGAAAACGAAGAAATCGATTTAATGTTCTTGAATCAAAACAACGTTTCCGACGACTTACCGAACGTAAGAAAACTTTCAATGTATTAGCTTTTCACAGTTCGCGACGCCTTTTTGGTAATTTAACGAATCCGCGTGTCGTTGATGCGCGACTTTCAGTGAACGGTTACTATTTATGGATCTGTTAAGTAAGCGTTCACGGTAAGTTGGCGTAGATTTACCGAAAAACGACCGATTTTAGATTCAGAAAAGCGCTTTCGCGTTCGCGTTTGATCCGGCGTTTTATTGTTCAAACTCAACCGCCGCATTATATTCGGCGGCTTACCTCGCGCGTTTTCCGTGAACGCTTACTCTGTTGTCAAACGATCGCTCTTCGAAGAGGCGTGGATAGAAACTGTAATACACGCGGATTCGTTAGCGTCGTTCGTCCTACGATTGAAATAAAGGAGGACGCCGATATCCGTGCGCCGTTGACGCGCCGACGCCTATAAACGGTCGCACAATTAAACGATAGAAGCTCCGAGTAACGTTGTAACCGCTGAATTTTATGAAAGTTAAACGACGATGGACAGCGACGTCAATTTTAAAGACGCTCCAACCGAAACGTTTGATTCTGTTCAAACAGATTCGGAGGCTGAAAGCGTTCTAAAACCCAGAATTGAATTAATGGATTCAAAAGCGTTCGACGAGTTAATATCCGACGTTCCAATCGGAGTTCGCGCCTTGCCTCGCGAGGTCGTTTCCGAAGAACTTTCTCGTTTTGAGGAAATCGTTCAAAGTCGCGACGTTCAGCGAGGTTTAGAATATAAGCTTCCTCGAGCGACCGACGCGCGCGCTTATCGTTTTTGCGTTCAGGACGTCATTTTCGCAATTTGGACGATGCAGCATCGTAAAGGTTTTAACGATATTTATGTTGAAACGTTTTTAACGAGCGAAGTCTATAAAAAGGTTGATGAAAAAAACGTGAAAGCCGTCGGTTCCTTGAAAAACGACGAGAAAAAGACGTTCGAAAGAGACGTGATTGAGACGGGTTATTATGATCGATTCGTCGGCGCTACGGCCGCGCTATTGACGATTTTATCGGAAGCGTATCGAGTCGGCGTTCCTTTTCGCGTTCAATTTGGTTCGACGGTCGAAAACGGTCGGATTCCTTTGGACGTCGCGTTGTTGGCGGCGCGTAATCAGATTCGTTTACGAAACGCGGATATGCAACGTCCCGGCGTAAGAAAGGGACTAATCGAGCCCGACGAGGGGAAAGCGCTCTATCTTGCGTTGATGGGATTTAGTCCAGTTTTACGGAAACGTTTACAAGCGCTTGAAGACGCCGGACTGTTGAGCGCCGAACGCGCCGCTTATCTTGTTTGCAACGGAGTCTGGACGATTCCTGAAATCGAATGTCTAATATTGTGTTCGCCGTATCCCGATTTAATTCTCTCGGGCGAGGTTTTGCCCGAACGGCGTCTCTTGTACCAATATGTCTCCTGGTATTGTCACGCGACAATAATGGGCGGGATGCTTGATCGAGCTTTAGGAACTCGCGACGACGAATCCGCCAATGATCCAGAAGTAAAGAGGGCTGGTCTGGACGTCGAAGACGACGAAAGACCGCTTATTATTTCGACGGAGCCGCGTATTCTTGCGCGAACGTACCGCTGTGAAAAAAGCGCGAACGAATCGACTCCTTTGCCGCGTTGGGAATGCGAAAGGAACGGAAAAAGAATCAAGGCTCAACCGGGCGAACTTATCGTCGCGTTGCTGAGACCGCGCGTCGCTTGCGATTTGGAACGCTTCTTATTGGAAGACTTACAAACGGCGGCGAAACGCGCTGAAAAGGAACCGAAGTCCGCGATCGTCATCGTGTTGGTTCCCTTTGATTATCACGATCTTTCCGACGAACGACGTCGCTTTTTCCGAGCCGAGGCGGAGCGTCTAGGCGTTGTGTTGGCGATTTGTCCCGATTCCGTGAAAGAATTGGATCGTATCGCCGAGAAAAAATTTATTGCGCAACGTATGAAAAAGGACGATTGAGATTATGCCGTCGTTTAAAATTTACGTTTTGCCGTCCGCTTACTGGAACAATAAAGCGAGCGAATTGACGCAGGAAAGTCAAACGCTTCGCCAATTAATCTGCGAGTCGCTCGCGATACGACGTCGAATCGACAAAGGCGTCAACGCCGTTGCGGAACGCGGACGATATTCCGTCTGCCTGACCGAAATCGAAAGTCGCCTTAGTCGCGTCGTGTGCGAAAAAAACCGCGTCTCTGAACAAGGCGAGAATTGTTTTGCGAAAATACGATCTCTTCTCGAGCAAAACGACATCGCTTGTTTAACGACGTTTTCCGACTCGGACTACTTTGAATTGCTTGCGCTTGCGGAATTGAAACGCCTTCGCGACGATTCTTCTATTTTTGATGGGATTCGCGGCGTTCCTAGCGTAGACGATTCGCCAAAACTTGGTTCCTGCGAATTTCCGCCGAACGTCCTAACTTCTTGTTTACGCGAATTACGTTCTTTTGAAAACGAGGAAAAAATAGTCGCCAATTCCCTCGCTCAAAACGCGCTAAGAAAAAGGATCGAGTTGTTCGAATTTCTGCGCGAGCAGAACGCGGGTCTTTTGGAAACGATCGACTGTTTTGAAAATCCTTGGACGGATGCGAAAGAGGATGCGACGCAAAATCTCGCGCTCTCGCAAATTTCGCAAGGGACGAACGACGATTTTTCACGACGAAAATACGTTCGAACTGATCGCGCGCGTGAAATTCCGCCAGTTGAAACGAGTTTAAGCGGTCGCGGCAAGAATCTTATGCTTGAAAAATTTACGTCGGAAATAGCCGCCGCGCTTGTCTGCAACGGCGTGGTGAATATGCAAAGCTATCCTCACGACGTCGAAACGAAAGCGCTTAGAAGTTTTCTTTACGCGAAACAGGACGAGAAGTCAGGTTCGATCCGCGTCGCATACGTTGACGGATCTGAAGCGCGTCCCTTTCCGTTGCGTTTTCTTGCGCCCCCTTCGAAAGACGAAATCAAGCGTTTTGAGGATTCCGCCGTCATATTGAAGACTGCGTTGATGAGCATGCGACATTTGGAACTTGACGCGCAAGTCGATTGGGCTTGGTTTCGTAACAACGAGGCGTCGCAAACGCGTTCTTTGTCGGAAACCGACGAATTTTGTTTTCAATATTCGTTAAAACAATTTCAAGAACTCCACGACGCCTACCAAGACGAGTGCGTTTTCATTAAAGCGTATCATACTGGGT
>JAZUGM010000370.1:0-17811 GCA_045641205.1 Thermoguttaceae bacterium | reverse complement strand
GTCGAAACACGGCGGCTGTTGGTCGACAAATTCCTGGAATTAGCGCCCGAAGAGGAACGCAGACTTCAAGAAGTTCCCTTCCAATACTTGCAACTGAAATCTTGGGAAGAATTGCGCCGTTTTTTACTTGTTTTTGACGTGTTGAAAAAGTTGTACAACGGAACGTTCGAGTGCGATTTCTGTACGTATTGGAACGCCCCGCCAAGAGACGCAAGAAAACAGTTTGAATTTGCCTCGTATTTGAAATTGGATTCTTCCGATCCTTCAAATTGGTTTAACTTGGCTCATATCGCTCAGGCATATATGGAATTTTCAACGGGAGAAGTAGCTTATCAAATAACGTTGACAATTCAACGCGCGTTGGCTAAGGAAAACCAAATGGCATATATGCCATACTTCGCTGGAACGCTGAATAATTTGGCGGATCTTCATTCCGACACGGATCAAATAGACGAAGCTGAAGAAGAATATAAAGGAGCCTTGAAGATTCGACGCGCGTTGGCTGAGAAAAAACCAAAGGCATATATGCCGGACGTCGCTCAAACGCTGAATAATTTGGCGATTCTTCATTTCGACACGAATCAAATGGACGAAGCTGAAGAAGAACATAAAGAAGCCTTGGGGATTCGACGCGCGTTGGATAAGGAAAACCCAAATGCATATAAGCTGGATCTCGCTCAAACGCTGTATAATCAGGCGATTCTTCATTTCGACACGAATCGGATGGACGAAGCGGAAAAGGAATATAAAGAAGCGTTGGAGATTCTATGCGCGTTGGCTAAGAAAAACCCAAAGGCATATAAGCCGAACGTCGCTCAAACGCTAAATAATCTGGCAATTCTTCATAAAAACACGAATCGGATGAACGAGGCGGAAAAGGAATATAAAGAAGCCTTGGAGATTCTACGCGCGTTGGCTAAAGAAAACCCAAAGGCATATATGCCGAAGGTCGCTCAAACGCTGAATAATTTGGCAATTCTTCATAAAAACACGAATCGGTTGGACGAGGCGGAAAAAGAACATAAAGAAGCCTTGGAGATTCTACGCGCGTTGGCTAAGGAAAACCCAAATGCATATACGCCGGATCTCGCTCAAACGCTGAATAATCTGGCGATTCTTCATTTCGTCACGAATCGGATGGACGAAGCGGAAGAAGAATATAAAGAAGCATTGAAATCATACCGCGCGTTGGCTGAGGAAAACCCAACAGCATATAAGCCATACGTTGCTCAAACGCTGAATAATTTGGCAATTCTTCATTCCGATATGACTCGGATGGACATCTCGGAAGAAGAATATGAAAAAGCGTTGAAGATTCTACACGCGTTAGCTGAGGAAAACCCAACGGCATTTAAGCCGAGCATTGCAGACACGCTGTTCAATATGGCGCTTCTTTTTCGTTCTCGTAGGGATGACGTGCACGCCAAGAAATATGTTTCAGAAGCGATTACGATTTATAAGAACTTTGCTGAATTTAGTCCCGTTTATGCGGAACGTTTGAAAAACGCGCATTCTTTGAAAATGTTATTATCAAAATCCATATTAAAATCAAAAGCCGAACCTGCGTTGTAAACAAACGCGTCGCAAATTTAAACGTTGAAGACTATTCAAGAAGGATCATTAAGAGGGAGAACGCTATCAATGGACTCGCAAGAAAAAACGGCGAACAGTAATTCATCAAATTCTTTCCAAAACGACGACCTTTCATTTCCTGAGTCAGTAGAATCTTGGATTACCTCTATGAAGGAAATTTATCAAGCCATACGTTCTGAACGACTAGTGGTGTTTGTCGGTTCAGGAGTATCGCGTAATTCAGGTTTACCGACTTGGAGCGGTCTAATAGAAAAAATGAGAACGCTATTAGATATCCCTGAGACGCCAAAAGAATTGGATAATTTTCTTTCGACGGAAAACTATTTGACGATAGCGCAATACTTTTATGACCAATACAAAGAATCAGAATACCAAAAACTTATAAAAAAAGAGTTAGGTAAGTCGGCTAAATCTAATCCCATTGACGATATGATATTTAAACTAAAGCCCCGTCATATCGTCACTACGAACTATGATAGACTCTTAGAAGAATCTGCTGAAAATTTCCAAAAAAATTCTCAGTATCGGTATATCCCTATCATATACGATAACGATTTTATCCATTCCCCTGGTCTATTCGAAATTCCGTCGCCTAGATACATTATAAAGCTACACGGCGATATTAAAAAACTTGATTCAATAGTATTAAAGGAGGAGGATTATTTGCACTACGAACTATCGCGTCCGTTGATGAGTACTTTTCTGAAAGCGTTATTGGCGGATCATTCGTTCTTATTCATAGGTTATTCCCTTAGGGATTATAATATTAAACAAATTATCGAATGGATAAACTATATTTCGAAGAAAAATGATAAGAAAACAAGGGGGACAAAGAAATCCAACAAAGAGAATAATAAACGAAAACACTATTTCATCAAAGTCAGTAAACAAGGTATTGATTACGAAGAAGAAAAAAGGTCTGCCGAGACGTCAAAAGGAAATCCCCTAGATTCGTCGGAAGGTTCAAATTCGAGTAATTCGAAGCCTCAAAGCCAAACAGTTATTAGTAACAAACAAAAACAAGAAGACAATAGACAAAAACTTGAAGAACAAAGATTAGAAAACTATGGTATTCAAGTTATTAATTTGGATAAGATTCCAGAAGAAAATCTTGTCATTCCAGATAAGATTCCTGCTCTTTTTGTTTCTAATCCTGTAGGAGGAAGACTATACTTATGTTTATATCATCTAAGTAACTACGACAGATTTATGAATATATATTGCGTTAAAGATTTCATTGATGAGAAAATCAAAATTTTAAACGAGTACAAACAAGCGTCTATACGAGACGTACTACCTCTCTTTAGTTTCAACAAGGTTCAAGCTGGAGTTTCTTCTAGTAAAATCTCAAATAAACAATTCAGCGTTACGCTTACGGTAAAGCCCGACGCCGAACAAAGCGACTTAGATACTTCAGAAAAAAACATACAAAGAAGGTACCTCTCCCAATTAAATGATTTCTTTCAGAAAGGAACTAGTAATCCAGAATCAACGCTCGTCTCCTCTTTTTCAGATTTTCTTCAAAAAACTAATATTCGTCATATTACGATAGAAGACGACCAACGTAACTTTGTTAGTTACTCTTCGGAAGGTTTGTCAAATAATAATCGTAACGACGACGATTTGTTTAATTTGTACTTAGATAACAACTATGCAAAAATCAAAGAAATACTGAATGAAAAAATATCAAACAACGTATCTAATTCCTCGTATCCCTCCGAGGAAACTATATTTTATGGACTCCTATTGGACGAACCTCCAAAAAAATTTAAAAACCTTGCCAAATCCTATTTTGCTAAAGAAAAAAGATGTTTTAATAGAGAAAAGAAAATAGGAATTATAAATAACAACGAACAATTGCGTTTTCTTTTCACACAGATTCGCAAGTACGAATTCTATCGACAGTTCTATCGTAACGATAGAAACAAACAAAGCGATATTGCTTCGGAAAAAAACATTCTTGTCCAATATCTCAATTCAGTCGATCAAGACGTAACAGTAACTATACGAGATTATTACTTTAAAGGAGTTCAGTTAGAGGACGTGTCGTTAATAGAAACAAATAGAAAAGTATCAAAAAACAACAAGAGCGTATTGTTTTACGATTTTTATTTGTTTATGTTTATGAATCATTTTCCTATGTATCGCAAAGGAACGATAAAATATTTATCTCCACACGTCAAACAGATTCTTTCTCTCAAGACCAACAACGATCAAATTAAAATCAACGAAATAGACTTTGATATGATCGTCAAATATTCTAATACAAGGAAATTGAGGAATACGCTTGAAAAATACGGGACAAGAAAGCTTCTGATAATTGAAGGAAAATTATCAACTAAACTGAACAATCTGTGCAAAAGCCTATCTGAATCTAGTCCAACGTATTGGTGGGACTATTTGATACGTTTTATCATCATCTTGACCTATGCACAAACAGAACCAGAAGAAAACGTTCTAAGCGCAGTAGTCGGCAAAATCAACAAGATAGTAGGACTTGATCAAACAAAAAAGAAAAAAATCCTTGATAAGTTTTCGAAGTCAAAGAAGATTTTGAAGGATTTCTTCGAACCAATTCAAGATAAATATACGCTCAACCCAGAGATACTAGAGATATTGGAGAACCAACTCCGTCCAATCATACAATCAAATCCCGGAATGAATTCTTCGTCGAGTTTGATGAATTTTAAAAAGTAACTGTGCTTTCACCACTTTCAAACGGCGAGTCCTAACAGACTCGCCAAACGAAGAATTTCTTTTGAAATATGCTACTCGCTTTTGAGTTGAGTTTTTCTCCCCAAAGACGGAAAAGTCCCTTCGGGCTTGTAGCGTTGTCTGGAAAGTTACAATGGTAAGGAGTATATTTTTGATTTGGTTTCGCGTTTGGTCGCGGTAAGCTTGCGGACGCTGGAATTGACGGGTGAGCTATGGGATTTAGAGTAAAGTGTCGAGCGGAACCCCGCCGACAGGCGGGCGTGGAACCCGCCGATTACATATCGGCGGCTTCTACCCCTTCATAACCAAAAAACTACGATTTTAAATCGTTGAAACGTTCGGAAATTTTCACTCGTCGTGAAAACAACGTTTTGCGTACCGATCGCGTCGGCGTTCGAAACGTCGATCACGCGCCTTTTTTATTCGGCAACTTGACCGTCTTTTGTTCCGATTTAACGACAATTTCCAATTCCGCCTCGTCGTTTGCGTTTTGTTCTTTTGCCGCTTGGTATTCCTCAAGGGTCTTCACTTCGACGCCGTTCAATTTTAGGATCAACGCGCCGTTGCGGACGCCCGAGGCGTAAGCCGCCTTACCCGGCGTCGCGTTGAGAACGATCAACCCGCTTTCTTGCGCGAATCCCAGTTTTGCCAACGCTTCCGGCGCGGCGGGTATGATCATCATCCCCCACTCTTTATCCATATAATGGGCGCCCTTTTGCGTCATTTTTTCCGCGAGAGGCACGCCGACGTATCCGTCCGGCTTAACGGCGAAGGTAATCGGAACGTCGACCGGCGTTTTCGAATTATAACGCAAGACGCGCAAGGTATAAGTCTTTTGAACGTCGGCGCGTTCAACGAACGCCTCGAAAGTTCCGACGGATTCGATCGGGCGCCCGTCGATCGCGAGCAAGGCGTCGTTTGCGCGCAACCCAGCTTTTGCGGCGGGCGAGTCTTTAAAGGGCGCGCCCATTTTGACGCCGACGCGCGTTTCTAGTCCAAGTCTTCTCGCTTCGTTAAATTCGAGCGCGTAAATCGGCGCGCCTAAAAACGCGCGTTCGACCTTCCCTTTTTCGCGCAGTTGATTTAAGACCCATAACGCGACGTTCGAAGGAATCGCGAATCCGACGCCTTGATATCCGCCGTTTTTCGAGGCGATCGCCGTGTTGACGCCGATAACTTCGCCTTGCAAATTAACAAGGGGTCCGCCGCTGTTGCCCGGATTGACCGCCGCGTCCGTCTGAATGAACACTTTCGAATCGTCCGAAATGAAACGCTCCTTGGCGCTGACGATGCCCGCGCTCACGGACGAGCCGAGCATAAACGGATTGCCGACCGCGAGAACCCAATCGCCTATTTCCGCGACGTCGCTGTCGGCAAAAGCAAGGCAAGGAAGAGGTTCCGCAGATTCGATTTGAATAATCGCAAGATCCGACTTGGCGTCTTTTACAATTTTTTTTGCCGGAAAACTACGTCCGTCGTTTAATTCGACGGAAATCGCTTTGCCGACGTCAAATTGTTCGACGACGTGACAATTAGTAAGGACGACTCCGCTAGGATCGACGACGAACCCCGACCCGGCGCCTTCGATTAAATCTTGCTCGGGCACGTCGGGCAATAAATCGCCAAAAGGCAACTTCGATTTGACGGAGTCGACTTTCGAGTCTCTCTTGACGATAATTTTAGCGGTCGCGGGCAGAACCTTTTGCGCCGCTTGCCGGAACGCCGACGAAATGGAACGCGCTTGATCGACCGCTTGAGCGTCGATCAACGCGTCTTGCGCCGACGTCGAAGCGCTAAATTCTATGCGCCCAAACGCGACGATCGCCGCAAAAATAAGCGCTAGAACGATTTTCAACGAAATCGCGCTTGTTAATCGTCGGTTTTTAACTCGATTAGCGACGTTTGCTATAGTATTGTGGAATCTCATATCCTAAGCGTCCCCGTTATATAAATCAAGTCGGACTCCCTAAGGCGCCCGACCGACGACGTTAATTATTGGCTTCTTTCAAGGGGCGAACGCGCGCGCGTCGTTCAGAACATTCCCATAAATTTGGCTTTAACCGATCTATTGTAATGCTTCTTCAACTCGACGGTTTCGCGAATTGACTTGCCCGTATGCACGTTGACTAAATCCAACGTGAGGCTATACTTCACTTCGGAATCTTTATTGTCGCGAGTCGTCGCCGTCGTAACTTTCGCAAAGAGAATATAATCGAAAGGCGCGTCCATTCTTCCGAGCGCAGCGACAAATTTATCGAGCTTGTCGGGAATAAGCAGATCGTCGACGCGCAAGCCCGTCTCGCGCAAACCGGCGGTCACGAGCCGCGAATCGATCATATCAAATTCGTCCGATTTCGAGATCATCGTTCGAATCGTTTCCGCTAGCGACTCTCGAATATCGCCCATCTCTTCGCCGCCCGCGTTCTCGACGTCGACGAAGCAAATATGCCTGACGGGGTATTCTTCCGCAAGTTGCGCGACCGTCTTACCCGAATCTTCAAGAGTAATCGGCGTTCTCGCGACTTGCTCCAGCAACCCGCTAACAGCGGATTCCGCCGCCGGATCGTAGATTTCCGAACCCGCGCTATGACTACCGACGCGACTAGCGTCGTCCGAATCGACCACTTTGCCCTTTTGCGTCGCGCATCCCCAAGACGCCAACGCCAGACCTAGCGACAAACAAAGGACAAACGCGCGCTCCGACAAGCGTGAACCTTCCATAAAACGCCTCGCGAAATCTTCTTGTAAAAAACGACGCGACGTCCGCAAAAAACGGAACGTCGCGCTTTTTATCGGCTCTTGTAAATCTGCGAAATTAGCAATTTTGCAGATTATTCTGATTTTACCAGATTTTTATCAAAGGCGCAAGAGAAAGTCTTTCGCGTCGGCGCTAACGCAACGCGAAATTGAAAGTTTTTCCAGTCGAGATCATAATTGCGTAGGCGCGCCGGGCGCGTCTTGGACTTGCTTGATATTCGGCTGACGTCGGCTGGCGCGTTCTTCTTGCGTCGGCTCGGAAACTTTGAATTTCACGGGCGAGACGGACGGCATTTTACCAGCTTCCTTGAGCTTATGTCCAATGCTAAAGAAACGTTCGAGTTTTTTGTCGTCCAATTCGTAATTTGGCGCGGTCGGCATGCCTTCCCAGACGACTCCGCCGATCGTCGGCTCAAGAAGAATCGCGTGCGGAATGCCGTAGACGCCAAGTTTGTTGGCAAAGCGTCGCCCCGTGTCGACCGCCGCAAAATACCCGATATCGTAAATATTTAACCTATTTCTCTCGGGCATATTACGAATGGCGTTTTCGTCCATTTCGCAAATGGAGACGACGACTAAATCGTCCTTATATTTCTTCGAGATGAAATCCAAGTAAGGCAACGAACGACGACACGGTGGACACCAAGTCGCCCAAACTTCGACAAGAACGTATTTGCCGACGAAATCTTCCGGGGTCGGCTCTTTCGTCAGCCATTTTTCGACGGGAATTTCGTCGACAATATCTTCCAACGCCGTCCACAAGTAGGAATCCGCCCAAATAACGTGATCGCGTTTGAGCGCGGGATGGCTTTTCGGCAAATTCGCGCTTTCAACAAGCCAAGGTTGCGTCGCAAGGTCGACTTTAATAATATTGTCGTCGGACGCGTCGTTCGCAGGCGCTGGCGCCGCGTCGACGTTGCAAATCAATTGTCCGTCGGGTCCGATCATACAAGGACCGCCCGCTTCTTCCGCCGCTACGGTCGGTTCGTCGCCTTGTTCCGCGCCGAAAAGCGCTACGTTTGAGGTCGTCCAAGTCAAAAAGGCGCCCGCAAGACCTAAGACGGTCAGGCGGCTAGCTTGACGCAAGAAATTTGTCGTACGCGTCATCGTCAATTCCTTTCATTTAATATTACTTATCCAAACTAAAAGAACGCTCAGAAGCCGTTTGTCTTCAAAATCCGTCTCCTAGTTTCTTTGTTTTATTATCGTCTCACGTTTTGTTTTCAACAAAATCGACAAAAAGTTTACCTAGGAAACGACTTTATAACGCCTGTTTCCTAACGACGCGCTTTGCGCCGGACTTAACTTGCGTCAAATTTTCAACAAAATTTTCGACGTCAAGCAAAGAAGGCGCGGTCAAAGCAAACTTACGAATTTTATCCAGAACCTTGAGATCGTCAAATTTCGTCAGCTTCCTTGCTAAACGCTTAGGAGATTCTTGAAAACGCAACGTCGCGATCGTTTGAATCGTCTCAAGTTTCCCCTCAAGTTTCCCCTCAAGTTTCCCCTCTAGTTTTCCCCTAGTTTCCCATTTTTCTTCAAGGATGTCCAAGATCGTTTTCATATTATTCCTCGCTTCTTCGTCGTCGATGCTTAACTGTAGCGATTCTAATTCTTCTTCCGTCATCGGTTGGTCGGCGGTTAAAACAACGTAATTAACACAAGCGTCAAGACGTTCTTTATCGTCGTCCGTCCAATTTTTGATTTGTCCCAACGAACGAAACAAAGTCGGATAAGATTCTCTCAAATTTTTCAAACTGGCGCGCGCCATAGCCTCAACCATTAAGCGCTCAAAATCCCTTCCCTTCAATTTGTCTTGTAAAAACAGACGCGTCAAATTGACGCAAATAGGTTCGAATTTAATTTGAACCTTTTGTAGTTCCGAAATTTGCAACGCCTGAGGCAATGGAAAAGTCGTTTCCCAAGAAGGCGCTTCAAATTCGGGGTCGGAGCCCGTGTAAAACAACACGACCAACGGCTGACAAACAACCTCGGTTCCTAGCGTTTTTTTAAGTTGCGCTTCGACTTCGAGAACGACGTACTTCAACAGTTGAACGATCGTCTTGCGGTCGATCGTCGCGCCGCTTTGCGCCTTGTGTTCTACGATCAACGTCAACGAAACAAATTCGTTTTCCTTCTTGCACGGAACGACGAATATCAAATCGGCAATATGTTTTTTTACGCGCTTGTCGTAAAAATCGGTCGAAAGAACTTGAATCTTACTCGGATCGCTCAAATCAAGAGCGTCGCGTAATTTTTTAGGCAAGTATGAATTCAAAAAACGCGCGGCAAACGCGACGTCTCTCATCATCAGATGAAAGAAGACGTCGTGAACGGATCCGCCCTTCTTGAACTCCTTACGCGCGCCCAGATAAAGACGATATTCCGCCTTTTTGATTCGACGCCGGCGCGTCGAAGCGTCGCGTTCAAGCAAGCGTCCTTCCTTTTTTTTCGCTTCGCGTTTCGCTGTTTTTTTGGCGTTCATCATTTTATGCCATAGGTTGATCGGTAAAAATTCTCGCGACGTCAAACGTCGGATAAATTGTAATTTCGATTAGAACGCGAATCAAGCGTTTTCTCAAAATTCTTAGGCAAAATTTCAAAAAAACGCTCGACCTAACGCCCAATTAGCGCCGTTCTCAGTTCGAATCGTCAGTCGCGACGTCGCAAATAAAAACGTTGCGATAATAAGAGCGCGCCGCGCCTCCCGCGTGAATTTGGAGCCCGATTTTACCCGACTGAACGATCGATTCGTCTTCTTCGTCGTAGTCGACCGTTTTCACGCCGTTGAGGAAAATCTTAACGTTCTTTCCTTGGCAAAGAATCTCGTAAGTATTCCAATCGTTGGGAATCCAAAGCCCCTTTGTTACGTCGAAGCTAGGCGTCTGCAACATTCGATTACGTCGCGACTCGTCGTACAAACAGCCCCAATATCCTCCGTCGGACGTCATATCCGCTTGATAGCCGATCATCTCCCAGTTGTCGGGGATTCGCTCGGAACGAAACTGGACGCCGGCGTTTCCGTCGTTGTTGGGATTCTTCTCGCCGACGACGATTTTACACTCCAAACGCAAATAGAAATCGCCGAACGTCGCTTCCGTCGTCAAGAACTGATTTTTGTCGAGTCCTTGTTCGAAACTTCCGCCGACGATAGCGCCGTCTTCGACGCAAAAGACGCCGGGCGCGTATTCTTGCCAGCCGCTGAAATCTTTCCCGTTAAACAAGGTGCGTTCGGGAAATCTATTGCCAAAATTCGGATCGATTTTGTCGAGAATTTCGCGTTCTTGCGGGCGATTTTCCGTAATTCGCTTCGCGAAAGACAATTTCTGGCGCTTCGCAAGGGGCGCGTCGCCCATCTGACGCAAAAGGCGCAAATAACCGCGAATCGCGCGCGTCTTAAATTTGCCCAAGCGCCCCTCGGGCAGGAGAACGCAAAGCCGCGCCAACGCGTCGCTCGCGTCGTTCGTCGACCATTCGCCGAGCGCTTTGGTAACTTCGTCGACGACCGCGACCGTCTGATCCGCCGTCGGATTCGCCGCGTGTTTCAACGCCAAATCGCCAAGATAATCGGCGGCGATTTTACGGCCCATAACGCCGACTAATCGCGCCAAAACCTCGGGACTCGCGGCAAATCGTTTCTCTAAGACGTCGATCGTTTGTCGCTTGTCGGTCGCACGACGACAAAAAGTTCGCAACGCGCGTTCAAACGCGCCGGGATCGACGCAAGAAGCGCTTTGAAATTCGTCGATAAACGTCTCGACGTTTTCTGCGGACGGCGCCGCCAATTCCGCGTAAGTCTCCAAAGCGCTCGAGGCAAGTTCGACGTTGGCGCGATTTTGCGCGCAAGCCTTCGTTTGATCGATCAGCGCGACAAGACCGCGTTTTTTAACGACTTCCAAAACGGCGAACGCGCGTCGTTTCGCGTCGTCGTCGGAATCGTCGGTAAGAGCGTCCGCCAATCGCGCCGTTTGCTCGTCGGAAAGCGCGTCGTATTGCGCGATTCCGTTAATCGCGGCGTCGCGAGTCGAAGCGTCTTGCGCGCTCAAGGCGTCAAAAAAGGCGGGAAAAGCGCGCGCGTCCTTCTGAGTCGCGAGCGCCTCTAAAACGGCGTTAGGCGCGATTAAACTCGAGTCGCGTTTGGCTTTTTCCCAGAGTTCCAGCGTTTTGACGACGACGCTAGGATCGCGCGCGTCGCCCGAAGTTCTCACAAGCAATTCGCGATATTCGGGCGCGATTCGCTCGATCTGGTCGATTACGGCGTTTGCGAACGCCGGGTCTTTGAGCGTCGACAAGACGGCGCAAGCGGCGCGGACGTCGCTACGATCTTGCGAGCGCAAAAGTCCGGCAAAAAGTCCAAGATCGCGTCTGTAGACGACTTCGTTTTGCGTCGCGATGCGCGTCGTCGGCGCGTCGACGTTCGCAAGACGAACGGCTTGGAAAAGCGCCGCGTCTTTAGTCGCGCGTCCAAGCGCGAAGAGACCGTCGGAAGCGGCAAGACGAATTTCTCGGTCTTCGTCCGAAAGCGCCTCGATCATTACCTCCTTGACTTCGGGATTCTCCAATTTTCCAAGCGCTCGAAGCGCCGCGACGCGAACGATCTTCGCGCTTTTACCGTCTCGCGCGAGCGCCGCGATTTGCGCCGACGACTCGACGTCCTTCAAATTCCCTAGCGAAACGACGCAACCGGCGACGCATTCGGGCGAGTCGAGCGTCAATCCTTCGCGCAACGCTTTCCTGCCCTCGTCGCCCGGAAAAGCCTCGAGCGCGCTTCGCGCGTAAGTATTGAGCCGGGGATTCGCCAACGTTTTCTTCAGCGCGGGCAGTTGCGCGGCGTCGGGCAAACGCGTCGCGTTGAAAGCGTTTAACGCTTCGGCGTAATTCTCGTCTTGTTGGGCGAGCGCGTCGACGCGCAAAGTCGACAAACAACACAACGCCGTCCCTACAATCAACATATAAAAATACTTGCGTTTCATATTCAATTAAATCCAATCCGCAAAACGCGTTTTATTGTCAATATTTCAAACGATTCGGAAAACGTCGCGCCTATAAATTCCAAGGGGCGCGGTCGGCGCGGCTTCTCATTCGATTCGCCTCGTCGTCGTCAATGAAAGAATAGGTCTTCGGATCGAAATTTAATTCGCGCTTCAAGAACCAACTCAACGCGGACGCGTGGCACGCGATATGCGACGAACAAATCACGTCGGCGTTGCAAGTCGGCTGGCGTCGCGTTTTGACGCAATCGAGGAAGTTGCGAACGTGGTCGCGCGGATTCGTGCCTTCAATGTCGCATTCGGCGCGCAAAAGCGAGTCGTCGGACATAATCGTTCTTCCGCTGTCGCCCGTCTCGATCCAACCGGCGTCGCCCTCGAAACGCACGGGGCAAGTACCCAGCCCCATCCACCCGTCGGGACGCATAACCAACTTGACGCCGTTTTCGTAAATCGCAAACATTCGATCGCCTTCCGCCCAATATTTGACGGGCATAGTTCCGTCGGCGTCGAGCGCCCACTGGCACAAGTCGACGGTATGCGCGCCCCAGTCGAGATGACGGAATCCGGAGTCGAAATCGTAATATCCGCGCCAAGCGGACCACGACTTGTCGCCGACGTTCGCGTATTCGGCGTTGTAAGGACGCCAAGGCGCCGGACCGAGCCACATATCCCAGTCGAATTCCTCGACGTCGGGCAAAGGTTGTTCGGGCAACCAGCCCTCCTTATGATTGAGATAATAAATCGAGGCATGAACGGTATGAATCTTGCCAAGTCCGCCGTTTCGCGCGAGCATACAGGCGTTTTTGAAGTTGACGACGTTGCGGCGTTGAGTTCCCCCTTGAAAAACGGTTCCGTAAAACTTCATCGTCTCCGCAAGTTTGAGGCATAAATCGATCGAGATCGCGCAAGGCTTTTCCGAATAGACGTCCTTGCCCGCGCGCGCCGCGTAAATCGACATATGCGCGTGCCAACGGTCGCCCGTCGCAATCAGCACGGCGTCGACGTCGGATCGATCGAGCAAGTCCCGAAAATCCCGATACATAGCGACGTCGTTCGTCCCTTGCTCTTGTTCCGCGCGCGCCTTGACGCGTTCGCGGCGCGTTCGCGCGACGTCGGCGACCGCGACGAAACGAACGTCCGGCTGGTTCAGAAAAAAGCCCAAGTCGTACCCGCCGCGAGCGTTGATTCCAATTCCGCCGAGGCGGATCGTCTCGCTAGGGGGCGCCTTGCCGTCCAGTCCGAGCGCGACGCTCGGAACAAGCGACGGAAGTGGAACGAGTTTTGAAGCGCCTTCGACGCTCGCCAAGGCGACCGTCGCGCGCGCGGCGTCGCTGAGAAAACGACGGCGATCAGATAAACGACGCATAGAACGTACTCCTAAGAAATGAATAAAAGGACTAAAAAGCAACTAACATATAAAAAAGCGGCGATCGTTCACGGAATATTCGAAACAAGGAACGCGCCTCAAAGGTCGTAAAAACGCAAAACGACTACTTCAAGTCGTCGATTTCAAACTGGAACCCTGCGGACAAGATCGGAAAACGCGCCCACGAACAGGGCGAAAGGTCGTAGTCGTCGAGCGAAAAACTCGGGGCGTAACGTTGACGCTTCCATTGGCTCGCGTTCCAAAGTCGACAAAATTTAAGTCCCCAATTTCGCAACAATTCGTCGTCGACGTCGATTCCCAACGCCTTCGCTTTCTTGGCGACGCGTTTCAACGCGACTTTTAATTCAAGTCGGTCACGAATCAACGCGCGTTCGAAAAGATTCAGAACGACGTAAGGCATCAAATCGGCTTCGTCGGTCTGTTTCGCTTCTTGAGGGCGCAATTCCGCCGTCGGCTGTTGCTCGTTGATCGATTTCAGCGCCGGAATCGTCAATTTTGACGACTCGCGACCGCCGAACGAAACGCCTTCTTTTTCCAGCCAAACCAGCCAGCGCCTAATAAACGCTTTGTCGATTCCGGCGATCGGCGAGAGTCCGCCTGCGGTATCGCCGTCCATCGTCGCGTAACCGCAAGCGACTTCGGAACGATTGCCCGTCGAAAGAAGGAGTCGACCGTCTCGATTCGCTAGAAGCCAAACGCTTGGCGCGCGCGTTCGCGCCTGAATATTCTGGAGCGCGAGGTCGTCTTTCGCCCAACTCCAAGGAACGCCCGTAGCGTCGGCGACCGTTTTTTTATAAAATTCAACGGCTTCGTCGACGTCAAATTCGTAATGAGTCGCGCCGCACGCTTCCGCGACGTCTTTGGCCGCGTTGCGCGTGATCGCGCCGCTGTTGCGCGTCGCTTGATAGACGGTTGTCAACAACGCGCCGACAATTTGACGCTCCAAGGCGTCTAACGCGCCGGGCTCGTTCGTCGCCGACGCCTCAAATCGACGCGCCGACTCCAACGCCTCTCGCGCGCTAGGCGTCGCGCGTAAAACGTCTTCGTCTTTGTCGCTTTGCGCCAACCAGCGCAAAAAAGCGCAAGGCGAGCCTTGGCGACACGCGAACGCGACGCCGAGTCGAATCAGCGCGGCGATCGTCGCGGAATCGGCGCCTCCGCTCAACGAAAGCGCGAATCCCTTCGAACGACTCTTACGCATATAGTCGAAAATCGCCAGCGAAGTCGCGCGCGCAAATTCCTCGTAGGGTCGATCGGCGCCCTTTTCCCAAGTTTTCGCGATCGCGTCGGACGTTTTTTTCCCGACAAACGAAAACTTTCCTCCCTTTTGCTCGAGGTTGTTCATACGAAGCGTTTCCACGTGGAACGTCGCGTCTTGGAATTGGAAACGCTTTAACTGGCGAACTTTTTGATTGCAAGCGACGCAGGAGCCTCCGTCGTAAATCGTCGTTCCCGAACACAAGCCCGAAAAAGCGGTATAAACGGTTAAGCATTCCGACCCGTGAAAACGACTTAAAGTCCGGCGAATTTTCCTCTGACGACCGATGGCAAAAGGCAAGGAGTCGGAAACGAGAAGAATATTCGCCTTGCCGTCGCCGCTCGATTCGTCGGTCAGACGACCTGATTGAACAATTTTAGGCGGATCGCCCCAACAGAAATCGAACGAAGCGATCGTTCTCTCGAACGTATTTTTTCCATATAGAAGTCGAGCGTCTAAAGACCAGTCGTTATAAGAAGGTTCTAACGAAACTTCCGTGCGCCTCGCGAGCGTGTTGATCGAACAAAGTTCGTAAAGAACGTCGTCTTCGCTAAAAGCCAAATCGCCGACGGGATAGACGCGACCGTCGATTTCAAATTTTGCGACCTCGCTTTCTTTCCAAGGTCGGAATTGTCGAAACGTCTCCTTGCCCCGTAAAAAGTCGGACGTCGCCATACGAAATCCGCGAACGACGCCTCCCGCCAAAAAAGCCGTCGCGTAATAAAGCTCGTAGTCGTAAACAAGGGGCAAGCCAAAAGTCGCGATCGAATTTTCAGGTAAAAGTCGCGCGACGTTTGCCAACGATTTGTACGCGCGCTTCAACACGCTCGGACGCAAGAACGCGTCGTAACATTCCGCGCCGGTCGTCGTGAAGGCGGGAAAATTGTAAATAGTCGTCGCGTCGGGATTCAAGTTTCGCGTCTTCTCTATTATTTCGCGACAAAGCGCCTCGTTGCGTTGAAAATCCAACGGCGTCGCGTTATACGTCGCCAAGACGACGTTGAACAAATTTTCTGTTGATTCCATAAAAACGCCTACTATTTGCGCAAAAGAAAGGGAACGAAAAATCAAAGTCGACTAACGACAAACGTTTTTAAACCAATATCCGCCGGGAAAACGTTTGTGAAAGGAACGCAATACGATTTTCTCAAAAGGTCGTTTAATTCGCGTGAACCATTTTTCCTCTTCAGGACTGAGCGGAATCGTCAAAAAAGTTCGAATTCCTGCCAAACGTCCCGCCATAACGTCGGCAAAAATTTGATCTCCGACGATAATCGTGCGCTCGGGCGCGTATCCAAACGACGCAAAAGCGCGACGACAACCGTTCGGGAAAGGCTTGCACGCCTTCGCGATAAATGGTAGCTTGACTTTTTCAGCAAACCATCCAATTCTCTTGCCGACGCCGTTAGAAATGAGACAAACGTTAAATCCAGTCCTTACGATTTCCTCAAGCCAAACTTTTATTTCCGGCTCGGGTTCTTGATTTCTATACCGTTTTAGAGTACAATCGACGTCAAGCAAGAGATTGTCGACTCCTAGGTCGCGCAGTCGTTCAGGCGTCAAGTCGGTAACGCGGTCGATCAGAAAGTGCGGATAAAAAACGTTCCACATAACGTTCCCTTTGTTCGTTTGCTTCGAGGGGTTGCAAGTCGACGAAGAACGAACGCGTTAAGCGTCGTTTTTCGCGCGGACTCCTTCTTGTGATTATTATTTTACGAACGCGCGTTAGAGTTGCAATAACGGCGAGCGTTAAAAAGGAAAAAAACTAACGTTTGTTTGGTTTCCGTTTGCGCGGAAATCGCAAAACAAGTCAATTATATGGACGGTCAAATATGAGCCAAACGTTTAAAGAAGCGTTGGAACGATCGGTTCTCGTCTTCGACGGCGCCCTCGGTACGGAGATATATCGTCGTCGCGTTTTCACCAATCAATGTTACGACGAACTCAATTTGCGTAATCGTAAGTTAATTTCCGATATTACGCTTTCCTATTTTAACGCGGGCGTCGACGTTCTCACGACGAACACCTACGGCGCCAATCGTTTCGCGTTGGAACGTTACGGCGCGGAGGCGTCGGTAGCGGCGATCAATCGCGCGGGCGTGGAAATCGCGCGCGAAATCGCGTCGCAAGCGGAAGACGGACGTCAAGTTTTCGTCGCCGGTTCCGTCGGTTTTCCTTCCGACGAAATCCTAAATCGGCGCGCGCGACGCGAAATTGTCGAGGCGTTTGCGGCTCAAGTCGAAGCGCTTGTCGAAGCGGACGTCGATTTAATCCTCTTCGAAACCCAACCGACGCGCGAAACGGCGGAAATTATGGTCGACGCGATGCGCGAACAAAAGACCGATCGTCCATTTGTCGTTTCCTACGGCGTTCAGCCAAGTCTGTTTCAAGCGCCTAATTCGCTGGAAACGCGCGCCAAATTTTTCAACTCGCTCTTCGAACCCTTTGCCGACGCGAAGTCGCAACCGATCGCGTGGGGCTTCAACTGCGGACTCGATCCGCTCGAGATGTTGAACGCCGTGCAAGAGACGATCAAAACGTTAGATCGACCGTTGATCGTTCAGCCGACGGCGGGCGCGCCTCAGTCCTTCGAAGGACGCCGACTCTACTATAATTCTCCGGAATATCTTGCGACTTACGCGATGCGGTACGTCGACCTTGGCGCGGCGGCGGTCGGAGGATGTTGCGGAACGACGCCCGACGAAATTGCCGAAGTCGTCAAAATGGTCAAGCCGACTTCGATGGGACGAGATCGAGAAATCGTGTTGCTCGATTCGAAGCCGAACGTCGTCGAGCGCGAAGAGTCGCCGGTCGGCTCGCGTAGCAAATTGGCGGCAAAACTTACGAACGGCGAGTGGGTTCAGACGGTGGAAACGATTCCCCCTTGCGGTTACGACTTGACAAAATTCGTCGAAAAAGCGCGCGTTCTCCACGAAAAAGGCGTCGACGCGGTAAACTTACCCGACGGACCGCGCGCCTCCGCGCGTATTGCCTCGATCGTCGCCGCCGACAGAATCTATCGCGAAATCGGAATCGAGCCGGTTCTTCACGTATGCGCGCGCGACAGAAATTTGATCGCGCTTCAAGCCGATTTGATCGCTTGCGCCGCG
>JAZUGM010000369.1:0-3289 GCA_045641205.1 Thermoguttaceae bacterium | reverse complement strand
AAAAGGAACGGTGGAACTGTAAAAGTCCCTCGCTAGATTATCCGCGTGGTTAAGAATAAAGTCAAGAAAAAAGGACGCCGTTATTTTCTGTTTTTTGGCTTTTCGCGAACGTTAATTTTTAGGACTTTTTGCGAGCGGACTCCAAAAAAGTTAAAAAATTTCTTCCTTTTTCGATTTTTTTTAAGTTGCGCGTTGTTTTTTTCTGCAATTTGTTTAAAATGAGGGAGAACGTCGAACAGACGGTCGCGAGGCTAACGCCTTGAGGAAAGTCCGGACTCCAGAGGACGCGACGACGGATAACGTCCGCCGGTCGTAAGACTAGGGAAAGCGCAACAGAAAGCAAACCGCCGTTCTTTTCGAGCGGCAAGGGTGAAAAGGCGAGGTAAGAGCTCGCCGCGTTTCGAGTAATCGGAACGGCACGGCAAGCCCCGTCGGGAGCAAGGTTAAACGGCGTCGTCTCGTTTTGCGAGGCAAGGGAGTCCTCCCCTATGACGCGGGTAAACCGCTTGAGCGGCTAGGCGACTAGCCGTCGAGATAAATGACCGTCGCCCTTTTGGGCACAGAATCCGGCTTACGTTCGACGCTTTTTGTTTTTATAAGAATTGTTTTTATAAGAATTGATAAATTGCCGCGCGTCGGAAAGTTCGTCTTTTTGCGTAGGGACGAGCGCGTCGCGTCTTGTTTTATTTCTTGACTCGTTCGTTCCGACGTCGACGAGTCGCCCTTGACGCGTTGCTTTTCGCATAAAGAGGCGTCTGGACGCGGTTTTTTCCTTGTTCGTTTGTTGAGACGACGAAAAACGATCGAGGCTGGAGATTGGTTATGAGTTTTAGATATTTTCTCTCCAATTCTTCGACGCGACGTTTTCTTGTCAGAAGCAAAGTTCTTGTCGGAAGTAAAGCGCGAACGGAAAGGTTTCTTTTTTTGTTTGCGTCTTGCGTCGCTACGTCTTGCGTTGTTGCGTTTTGTATTTTTACGTTTTGCGTCTTTACGGGGCGCGACTGTTCTTTAAGCGACGTTTGTTTGGACGCTTGTTGCTTCGCGCAAGATTCGTCGGATTCTTTTGATAGTTTTTTAACCGGCGCTTATACCGAGACAAGCAGATCGCGGACAGGTAGTAATCGCCCCCCTGAACCGAAACAAGTTCTTGAAGGACTTTTTTATCCCGAGGGTTTTCTGACGATTTCAAAGCCGAGTCCGGAGCCTGACGAGATTCTTCTCGAAAAAACGGGAGCGTCGGACGCGTCTTCGGAAGATCAGGCGAACGCTAAGTCGGACGCGCCGCTTCCAAAGTTTCTCAATCCGGGCTTGGAGACGACTCCTTACGTTCGACCTGTCGAACAGGCGCGCGAGGGGCGTAGTAAAAACGCGCGTCTTTACTTTTTTGCGTTTTCGATCGCGCTTGCCGCGTTGGGGCTTTTTGTTTATTTCGACTACCGTTATCGCGAGCAGTTGCGCGAGGAGTTGGAACGCAACGCGCGTTTGAGTTCTCCTCTTGCAGTTTCCGCCGACTTTGTCGATTTTCCGCCGGGCGCGTTGGACGCGCCCGTTCAGATTCCTCAAGGGGATTCTTATGAAACGGAGGATTATCGATTCGCTTTGAGCCGCGACGCGGCGCCGTTTTCGACCTCTTACGATTCAAGCGGAGAGGACGAGTCGTTGGAGGCGAATTTTGACTTTACGCCGCAAGGGACGGTCGACTTCGACGATAGTCTTGAACCGAAAGAAGATTTCGTCGTGTCGGAAACGGACGAATGAACGGACGAACGAGCTTGGAGCGAATCTTTTGGGGTTTTGCGCGAGTAGGCGTTTCTAATTAGATGCGATTTGGAAAGTTTGGTTTTCGACGGTGAAAATAAATAGTCGTTTTCTTATCGGCGCCGCCGGTCTGGGGTTGTCTTTGGGCGTCGACGCGCTGACGTCGACTTTAGATTACAAAGCCGCCTATTACGATCCGATTATCGATCCGGCCTATCCGAACGACGGGAAGCGTCGCCTCTACGTTTTTTGGCACGAGTATATTCTTTTTTTCATCTGTCTGCGAAAACATTGTCGACTCGCGATGTTGCTTAGTCGTCATTCCGACGCGGACGTTTTGGATTCGACCGCGCGACTGCTTGGGTTTGGTTGCGTCCGCGGCTCGACGAATCGCGGGGGGATCGAAGCGTTGCGCGAGATGATGCGCAAGGAGCAGAACGAGAATTTCCATTTGACGATCACGCCCGACGGACCGCGCGGACCGCGCCGAAGACTGGCGCCCGGTTGCGTTTATTTAGCGTCGCGACTGCAGATTCCGATCGTTGCAATGGGCGTCGGATACGATCGCCCTTTTCGCTTTAACAGCTGGGATCGTTTCGCGGTACCGCGTCCAGGTTCGCGCGTTCGTTGCATACCGAGCGGCGATATTTACGTCCCGCGCGATTTGGACAAAGAGGGCGTCGAATATTTTCGAGGTAAAATCGAAAACGTACTCAACGGTTTGACGGACGAAGCGGAAGATTGGGCGTCGTCCGGTGCGCGTTACGAAAACGAGTCGTCGCTTATGCCCGGCGGAAAATATTCTTGTCTTTACGCGGTTCGTCCGAAAAAGACGCCGACCTTTTGAACGAAAAGACGCGATTTTAGCCTGATCGCTTGAAGAAATCGGCGTATTAAAAGATCAGAGAATCGGGCTCGACGCGTCGCGTTCTTTGACGACGACGCGCGTCTTCGTCGTTTTTTCGTCGATTATTATTCCTAGTCTTCGGCGCCGTCTTCGATGCCCCAATCGTCGTTGCCCCAATCGTCGTCGTCGGGTTCGCGGGCGCCGCCGCTCGTTAGTATCAAGTCGCTTGACTCAAAGGCGAAAATTTGATAATTTGGCTCGGAGTACGCGTCTCGTGCCTCGTCGTTTAACCGATTATATTGATTCATAGCAAACCGCTCCTTTTGTAGAGGTTGAAACTTTTGCAACCGTTCACGGGAAATTTCCGTGAAAGGTTGCAAACCGACTGCTTTCGCCGTCGATTCGATCGCAACGTCTTTCGTAACGCTTACTTTTAAACGAGTCCCCTTTTATACTTTGAAGCTTCTTCCGAGGGACGCCTGTATTGTATAAGAAAAATAAAAAATAACAATAAGAGAACACGGTTTTTCTAAAATTTTAGTATTTTAATTTTCTAGGGCGACTTTATCGGCAACCGTCTTGATCGAAACGTAAGCGTTCGCGGTAAGCCGCCGCATTTAATGCGGCGGTTGGCGTAGATTTCCCGAAAAACGACCGATTTCAGATTCAGAAAAGCGCTTTCGC
>JAZUGM010000368.1:0-6572 GCA_045641205.1 Thermoguttaceae bacterium | reverse complement strand
TTGGCTCACAGAACGACATGGCTACGATCCGACTTGGGGTTCCAGCGTGGCGGGACGCGGATCGCGGCTTGCGCGTTGCCTGTAGTTTGACGACAAAATAAAACTTTCTTTTCAAAGAAAAAATAAAAAGACGTTTTGTGTTTTTTTGCCCTCAAGCGCCCTCAAGCGTCCTCAAGGCGCCCAAGGGCAAAAACGTGCAAAACGTCTCGCCTTGCGGCGCGGAGATTTCAAAAATAGAAAAAGGGGGTTCGGGGGAAAACACATTTTCCCCCGAGCGCGTATATTGCGATTATAACTGACACAACAGTATAATAGTAATTAATATTAAAGTAATATGTTTAATCGTCGTTAAATAGTCTTTACCGTAGTTTTTTGGTAGTCGTTTACGGAAAAACGTAGCGTAAGAATCGCCGCGCAAGCGGCGCGAATCCAACGCTAACTTTGTCCAGAATATTGCGCGAACGATTACGAAAATCTAATAAACATAGGGCGCTTTGGGGTCGATAAAACGCATAACGAGACGCCGCGTTTTGAGCGCGCGCAAAATTGCGATTTTTACGCGGCGTCGGCGTTGCGGTTCGACAAGCGCGACGTTTTTTTAGTAGGAACGCCGACGTTTGGAACCGACTTGACAATATTCGTAGTCGGACGCGTTTTTTACGCGTTTGCGTTTCGTAGGGATCAGAAAGAGTTGTTTGACAATGCGCCGTTCGTTTCTAATTGTTCCCCAAAGTTTCGTCGTCGCTCTCAAAAGTTCGATTCTGTCGATCTTAACGGCGGCGCTTGTCGTTCTTAGTTGCGTTCCGAGCGCCGTCGCGCAACAACGCCGTAATATGCCGCCCGTGCCTTCCGAAACGTACTATCGCGGCGTCCATTTGATTCTTTCGGGCGATTTTTCCGCCGCCGCCGCGTTTTATCGCAAGGAACTCCAATCGTCCTCGCGATTGGTGAAGGAACTTAGCGTCGGGAGAATCTGCTATTATTCGATGCTCGGCGAAGCCTGTTATCAAGCGGGCGATCTTAACGAGGCTCTGAAAAATTACAACGCCGCGCTGGAAGTCGCGTTGACTTATCCGAATTGGCTGAGTCGCGTTTCTTACATAGGCGTCGTGACGACGCGCGCAAAAGGCGCGGCGCCTTGGGGCGGCGGAAGGCGCGATTGTCCGATCGGCGTTTTTCCTAACAGGGCGACGATTACCATCGGCGAAAAAATTACCGACGAACGAATCAAAGCGCAGGGATTTTCCGACAATCAGATTCTTGTGGATATTAATCCGCTCGAAATTTTGCGTTGCACGGCGCTGGCGGTTAGAAGGCGCACGGAGATTTTGGGGCCTCTCGCGCCTTACGATCCAATGAGCGCGCAACTGCTCGAATCGTTTTCCAAACGTTCCGTCGCGCCCAATCATTGGTCGATTACTTTGCTCGATACGATCTGGGGACTGACGCTGATTCAAAACGACAAGACGCTCAACGGCGTCAAGGTTCTTGGCAATTCTCTCCTAATGGCGGGGCAATACGACCATTCTTTAACGGGCGTCGCCTTGTTCGAACTGGGGAACGCGTATCTTCGTTCCGACAAAGTCCGCGAGGCGGCGGAATGTTATTTTGAAGCCTCGATTTCCGCTTATCAGTTCGGCGACTATTTGCTCGTCGAAGAGGCGATTCGCAATTATTCGAACGCTACGAAGGCGTTGCGTCGCTCGGGCGAGGATCCCGTCGTCAATTTGGCGTATCGCTGGGCGAAATCGTCGAGGAATATGCAGACGTTGACCGCTTCTTTCGGGCTGGAACTTGTCGAAGAATTTATTTACGCGGGCAACGCGCGACTCGCCGCCAGCGGACTTGCCGCGATCGACAAGACGATGCGCGCGACCGCCGGTCTGGGCTTGCGATCCAGTCGCGCGGCCGATCGCTGGAATTATTTGAACGCGTTGTCGCTTTATTCGAACGGAAACGTCGACGCCGGCGACGAGGCGCTCGCCAAGGTCGTGGAAGGTTCGAAGTTGCGATCTCCTTGGGCGTTGCAACTTTTGCGCCTTGACAATTACGTCAAAGGGGGACTTTCCGCCAACGGCTATTTGACGCCGCGCAACGCCGCCGATCTGTACGAGTATCTTTTGCGCGAACCGACCGTCGTCGACTGGGCGGTACGCCCGACGGAATCTCTTTCGATTCAGATGATCGCGCCGCCTTCGGCTTACGAACGCTGGTTCTGCCTCCTTTTTGAACGCGATTTGAAGGACAAGGCCTTTGAAGTCGCCGAACGCGTGCGACGCGAGCGGTTTTTCAGAACGCAAACTTACGGCGGTCGACTTCTTTCGCTACGCTATATTCTTACGGCGGATTCCGCGTTGACGACCGCCTCCGTGCGCGCCGCGCGTCAGTCCGCGTTGCTTGCTTTTCCGCCGCTCGAGCAGGCGTTACAAGACGCGGACGCCTTGGTTCAGGAACTCAATTCGTTGCCGAGCGCGCCTACCGATTCCGCCGAAAAAGAACGCCAAGTCGCGTTGTGCGAACGTCTGACCGAGACTTCGATGCGCTTGGAAGCGACGATGCATTTTCTTGCCGCAGGGCGCGTGAGGATTCCGTACGTGTTCCCGCCCGTCTTGTCCGTCGTGGACGTTCAGAAGAGACTGCCCCCGGACACGGCGATTTTGTCGTTCTTAGACGCCGAAGGGCAGACGTTCGGTTTTATGATCGGGAAGGAAAATCTTGACGCGTGGCGCGTCGGATCGTCCGAACGCGTCGGAGACGCCGTCGCGACGTTCCTTAAGACGTTGGGCAATACCGACGGAACGCGCGAAATCGCCGCTTCCGATCTTGCGGAAGCGCGCTGGAAGGCGCAAGGCGCCAAGTTGCGCGAGATTCTGACCGGCGCTTCCGACGTCGAAGCCGATCGTTTTAACGTCGTGTTTTCGAAATTGGTCGTCGTGCCCGATTCGTACTTGTGGTATCTGCCTTTCGAAGCGCTTTGCTTGCCCGCCGCTGCCGCCGCCGACGTCGACGAAGAATCTGACGAAGAATCTGACGAAGAATCGACCGACGAAAGCGTCGCGGAAAATACCGAAGACGGGAACGAGGAAATAGACGACGAAGAACAAGACGTGGAAAAGACGGTCGAAAACGAGCCGCCCCTCGAGGAAGCGTCGACTGTCGCCGCCGACGATTCCGATCGAAAAGTCGGTTCGGACGCGACCGAGGCGCCGGTCAAACGCAAGAGTCGTTCGGCGCGTCAACGCGAGGCGCTCGACGCTTACGAAGCGACGTTGATTCCGATGATTCAGGTTCCAGATCTTACGATCCGTTATTCGGCGACCGTCGCGACTTCGCTTCCAAACGCGTTGGGGCGCAATTCGTTCGTCGCCACGACGTTGCTTGTCGGTCAAACTTATCCGCGCGAAAAGTCGGAGATTCAAGAAGCCGCCGCCGAACGATTTGCCGCCGCCGTTTCTAAGACGGAAGCGGCGCGTTTAGCCGATATGAGCGCGATTCCCGGCGCGATTTACGCCGCGCGTTTGAAGAGAGCCGTCGTTTGGGACGAAATTCTTGGCGACGTCTGGAATTGGGCGCCGTTAATTCTTGGCAAGTCGCGCGTCGGCAATCGCGCGGCGGATTGGATTTCTTGTCCTTGGGGCGCGCCTCGATTGATCGTTTTGTCGGCGTTGCGAACGCACGCGGAAGACGCGCTGAAAAGCGGCGGGGACGGCTCCGAGATATTCCTGCCCGTCTTGGCGATGCAGGCGAGCGGCGCGGACGCGATGTTGTTGAGTCGCTGGCGCGTCGGCGGACGTTCCGCCTATGATTTGTCGACTGATTTTGTGAAGAATTACGAGAACAGTCCCGTTGCGGAAGCGTGGAAAAAAGCGGTTTTGGCGTTGCGCGAGCGGGACGTCGTCGTCGAAGAAGAACCTCGTTTGCGCAAGTTGGGGCGTTCCGAGTCGATACCCAAATACGACGCGCCTTTTTGGTGGGCGGGTTATTTGTTAATTGATTCCGGCGAGGCGGTTAAAGCCGAAGAACTTGAAGCGTTGGACGCGGCAAACGTCCAAAAAGCGGACGCCGAAAACGCGATTTTGAACGATTCCGAACGACCAGAAGGAACGAACGCGTTTGAAATGAATCGTGAAATTCCCGGAGACGAGAACGAATCGCCGAAAGACGACGCGTCGCAAAAGAACGACGGAGAAACGACGAACGAATCGGAAGAAGGCGTCGTTACGCCCGAATTTGTCGATTCCAACGAGGAAGAGAACGCTAAAGTCGAAAAGACCGACAAAGACGAAAAACCTTTTGAGCTTGGTCCGCAAAAAATCAAGGACGAGGATTTGGCGCGACAAGACGAAGAAGGGGACGACTTTTTTGCCGGATTCGACGACGAAAACTCCGAAACGAACGAACCAAACGTCGAACCTTCCGAATCTGACGCCGAAGAAGCGGAGAATGGGGCGGAGAAGCCCGATTCAAAAGAATCGGACGGCGGATCGAAGGAGGCGGCTCCGGGCTCGACAAAAGAACCCAAAAGCGACGCCAAGGACGTTCCGAAATCTACGACGAAAGAGACCGACTCCAAACCTAAGGAACGTTTGAGCGTTAAAGGAACGTCGAAGAAAGTGTCCAAATAACCGATCGGAGAGCGTTTTTAAGAGTCGACAAACTATTCGGCAAAGCGTCTGAAAGAAAAAAACGTATTTTTCAGACGTTTTGTCATCTTTTTCTTGACTCTTGAATAAAAAGGGATTAGCATATATAATTAAGGAATGCGTCGTATAATTGTGGAACGGCGTTTTTATTGATTTACGGCAAGCGCGCGACGAGAGATAGACGGATCGTTTTAACAACTGTCGTCGTCGACGATTCGTAGGCGTCGAGTAGCGCGACGGATAAACTGTAACGACAATAGCGAGTATAAGATGGAATTTCAAGAAGGTAAAACTGTCGGTATCGACTTAGGCACGACTTTCTCGACGTTGGCGATCGTCAACGAACAAGGCGAGCCTACTCCCATTCCAAACGAAGACGACGACGTTGAAACGGCGAGCCTTATCTTACTTGCCGAAAGCAAGCACGTTATCGTCGGTCCGAATCGTAGTCGCGCCGCTATGGAAGACCCTCAAAACGTCATCGAACGCATCAAGCGCCAAATGGGCGCCGTCGGTTATCACCGCGTCTTCGACGGGCACGAGGTTACGCCGGAATTCGTGTCTTCGTTGATTTTGCGCAAGCTGAAGCAAGACGGCGAACGAACTCTTGGTCCGATCGCCAACGCCGTCATCACCGTTCCTTATTATTTCAACGACACGCGTCGTAAATCGACTCAAGACGCCGGGCGTATCGCCGGTCTGAACGTCGTGAGCATTATCAACGAGCCGACCGCCGCCGCGCTGACTTACGCGTGGCATCGCGGAGAGTTGGGGCGTTCCGAACATTCGAAAACGCGCCGCATCTTGATCTACGACCTTGGCGGAGGAACTTTTGACTCGACCGTCGTCGAATATTCCGCAAACAATTTCCACGTCGTTTCAACCGACGGCGACGTTAAATTGGGCGGCGTCGACTGGAACGACAGACTCGCCGATTACGTGTGTGAAAAATTCCTCGAAAAATACGGCGTCAATCTTCATCAGTCGCCTAAAACGATGCAAATGTTGCGAAACGACTGCGACGTCGCGAAGATTCAGTTGTCGACTCGCGAGCAAACGAATATTTCCTGCCGACACGAGGGACAGTCTATTTCCGTTCCCGTTACGCGTCAACTCTTTGAAGAATTGACGTTCGACTTGCTCCAGCGCACCGCCGACACGACCCAGTACGTCGTCGAAAACGCCGGAATGAAGTTCTCCGATCTTGACGCGATCGTTATGATCGGCGGTTCCACGTTGATGCCGCAAGTGCCCGCGATGTTGGAAAAATTGACGGGACAAATTCCTTATCGCAATCCCGACCTTGACCCGCATACCGCCGTCGCGCGCGGCGCCGCGATTCACGCCGCGATCTTAGAGGCGCAGTACAATAAGAAAAGCGAGTTGGACGAACGCGTTAAGAAAATGCTCGAGAACGTTCGCGAAGAGGACGTCAATTCGCACGGACTTGGAATTGTTATGCAAGATTCCAAAACGAAGTCGGCGGTCAATTACATTATGATTCCGCGTAACACGACCCTGCCTTATTCGATTTCTAAGACGTTCCAAACGGTTAAAGAGGGACAAACGCGCATCAGCGTTCAAGTCGTGGAAGGCGACGCGCCCGATCCGACCGCTTGCGCGTTGCTCGGAAAGTGTCGCATTGTCGATTTGCCCGCCAATTTGCCGAAAGGCACGCCCGTTGAAGTTACCTATTCTTTCGACAAGGCGGGGCGTATCTCCGTCGCCGCGCGAGAAAAGCTGACGAATCAGGAAGCGGATATCGAAATTGAACCCCGCGGGGTCCTTTCCGAAGCGGAAGTCGAAAAGTTCATTCGTTTGGCGGACGAATATTCGATCGAATACCGTCGGGGCGAAAACGTCGGGGCGAAAACGCCGCGTCGACGACTTCGATGCGTTTAATTTTATCAGGCGTTTGACGCGCGTTCC
>JAZUGM010000367.1:0-13230 GCA_045641205.1 Thermoguttaceae bacterium | reverse complement strand
CTCGTGAGATTCCTTCGCCCGCGCCCGTCGAAGACCCGAGTTCTTTTTCGCCCGATTTATTTGCCGAAAACGCGACGAATTCCGGCGATTTAAACGCGTCCGTGCAAGTTGCGCCTGTGCCTACGACCGATCTTTCGACGCCGGTCGTCGCGTCTAACGATCTAAGCGCGCTTGAGCCGACGCCCTTTCCCGCGCAAGTAGACGAACTTCAGAATCCGCCCGTCGCGGAACCTCTCGAAACGATTCCCGCCGCCCCGTTGGCGGAACAGTCGTTGGAACAGTCGTTGGAACAGTCTCCGAAACAGCAGGCGGCGCCGATCGACGTTTCCGAGCCGAACTCCCTTGCGCAAAACGAGAACGTTAATTCTGAGCTTGACGTTACGACGCTCTCTTCTGACGCGTCCGTTTTGCAAGCGCCCCCCTCTCGTCCGAGTTTGCGCGCTTCGGAGCCCCTCGCGACTACTTCGCAGATCGATTCTCAAGGTTTTATGCCAAACGCGTCGTCGACTTCGGACGTGCTTTCCGTTTCCGCCGATTTGGAGCGCGCGCTAAGCGCTGTTAGATCGCTCGATTCGAACGAACGCGCTCGCGACGTGCTTATGACGTTGAATCGCATTCAGCGAACTCAACGCGACGTTTTGGCGGAGGCGGATCAGGCGCGTCTTAACGAGGCTCTCGATCAGTTGGCTTACGAGGCGTTTTATAATCCGGCGCGTTTTCTTTTGGAAGCGCCTCGTAAAACCGCGCCAGGCGAAACGCTTTCTTCGATCGCTCGAGAATACGACGTCGCGCCCCGTTTGCTCGCGTCGATTAACGGTCTTAATTACGGGGACGACGATCCTTTGCCGCCTGGAACGGCGCTTAAAACGGTTCGCGGACCTGCGACTGCGGAAGTTTCGATCGGTAAAAAAGAACTGTTGCTTCGTTTCAACGATATTTACGCGGGTCGTTTTAAACTTGGCGTTCCTCGACAAGCGACGACGCTTCGCGGCGTTCATCTTGTCGAAAGTAAGCTGACAAATCCCGCTTGCGACGCCGTCGACGCTTCCGGCGCGACGATTTCCATACCCGGCGGCTCGCCCGATAATCCGCTCGGTTCCTGCTGGATCGGACTTAGCGGCGGCTACGGCTTGCAAGGGACGAATCGACCCGAATTGGTAGGAACGATCGTGCCCGAAAACGGCGGATTCGTTTTTAGCAATCTTGAAATATCTCAACTCGACGTGTTGTTGCCCGTCGGCGCGGCGATTTCTTTTGTCGACTAATCGATTTTGTCGATTTGTAAATTTTTCACGCGACGCGATCTTTCTTTTTTGAAGGATCGCGTTTTTTTGACGTTCTTCTCGGACGCGCGAACGACTTTTTCAAAAAAAAGCAAATTCTTGTCTAAACGTTTGACGTCGCGCTATGTTTACTATAAAATAATCGGTAAGTTCGGCGTTTTGCACGCCCTTGAGGAGAAACGATGGATTTTGACGCATTTAGACCCCTTGTCGACTATTGGCCTTATTTGGTCTTTCCGTTGATCGTCGCGCCCTTTGTCGTCGTCGGTCTTAGTTTTGGCGTTTGGCCGACAAGGCGCGCGATTTGGGCTTTTTCGCCCGTCGCGTTAGCGTCTTGTTTCCAGTTTCTTTTTGGGGATTCCTTATGGTCTTGGGTTAGCGTCGTTTCTTTTGACGTTTTGATTTTGCTTTTGTTCATAGGCGATTCGATTACAGCCGCTTTTGCCGGACGAGGGGTCGAAGTAGCGCGCCAAACGGAAAGCGTCGCGTCGTTGCGTCGTCCCCATAAAGTGGAATTGTCGATCGAGAATCGTTCGCAACGCGCCGTCGTCTTAGAAATATTGGACGATTCTTCGACGGAAGCCGATTTTGCGCCTCCGTTGGAAGACGAGAATTTGGAACTTGAACGAAACGAAGAACTGGAAACGAGTCAAGAACGCGCTTTTTTCGCGCGTCGAACGATCGAACCGGGCGTCGCCGAACGTTTGGCTTATCGGCTCGTGTGGAGACGCCGGGGCGTTTTTGAGTTTGAGTTTGTCGCCCTGCGTTTTTTCAGCGCGCTGGGGTTTTGGAACAAGTTGGTCAAAAAGCCGTGTCGTTCGACTTTTCGCGTCTATCCGAACCTTTGTCAGTTGGAGCAAATCGAGACGTTGGCGCGCGCGAGTCGTCTCAATATGTTGGGCGTGCGTCGCATTAGACGGATCGGTCAAGACGCCGAATTTGAACGTTTGCGCGATTATACGCTCGACGACCAATATAAATTCATCGACTGGCGCGCGACTGCGCGTCGTAATAAATTGATCGTGCGCGATTTTCAAACGACGCGCAATCAGCGTATCATTTTGGCGCTTGACGCCGGTCGTATGACGCTGAACAGTTCGCGCGGTCTCACGCTTTTCGACGGCGCGCTCAACGCTTGCCTTGCGCTCGCTTACGTCGCGCTCAAACAAGGAGACGAAGTCGGCGCGCTCGTTTTTTCCGACCGCGTTCAACGTTTTTTGCCTCCTCGCGGAGGCGCTTCGCAAATCAACGCGCTTATTCGGAACGTTTTCGACGTCTTTCCTTCGCGCGTCGAATCTCGTTATGATCGCGCGTTCGCTTATTTGGCGTCGCGTTCTCCGAAACGCGCGCTCGTCGTTTTGGCGACGAACGTTTTAGACGAGCGAAACGCGGCGCAAATCGAGCAGGCGACGACGCGACTTTCGGACGCTTATTTGCCGTTGGGGCTTTTTCTGCGCGAACGATCCCTTTACGACGCGATCGAACGTTACGATAAGTTTGAGAAAAGCGCGCGAGGCGTCGATGGGACGGCGAACGACTCCGAATCGAAGCCGGGACGTTTGGCGTTATGGTTGAAGCAGTTCAGAGACGACCGCGAGCCCGTCGACGAATTGGAACGGCTCTTTTGGCGCGGAAGGAATTGGGACGAAGCTCCGCCGGAAGACTTGTTCTATAACGCCGGAGCTGCGGCGGAAATTTTGAATTGGCGAAAAAAACTCTTGCGAAAGCTCGAAGCCAAGGGCGCGCTTACGCTCGACGTCTTCGCTGAAGACGCGACGGCGCCTCTTATCGGCAAATACTTGGAGATTAAAGCGCGAAGATTATTGTAATAATAGTGCGAAGGCGCTTTTGACGAGGCTTTTTCACAGATATTATTGGAGTTTTTGATGAAATCGGAACCGAAAACGGGAAAAGGCGACGACATAATAAACGCGTTAAAGATCGCGCACGACAGGTTTGTCTACCTTGTTTGGACGAACGTCGTTTTCGCGAAAATGTTTTTAACGCGTTTTTTGAATCCTGTTCTGTTGCGCTTAATCGATCTTGATTCGTTGGAGCTTGCGCCGACGCAAACGACGACTCCCGAAGGCGCCAATTCCATAGGCGACGTTTATTATAAGTTTCGATTCAAATCCGGCAAACGCGGCGTGTTGGTTCTTATTATTGAGCATAAGTCGGAGTACGACCGTTTTGTTTCCTTTCAGATATTGCGTTACGAAGTCGGCGTTCTTGATTATATGAGGCGCCGCTTTGACGCCTTTGCCGACGAAAGCGGACGATTGCCGATTCCGTATTCGATTTTGTTATGTACGAAATCTTGTCCGCAATTTGACGATTTGACAGTGCGTTGCGAAGACCTTGACTATGGAGTAAGAACGAGCTTTCAAGAGATTAACGTCAACAAGATCGATTTTGACGCCTTGTTAGACGAACCTTTTTTACGAGTCGCTTTAGGACTTACGCGTTTTGCGAGTTACGACGACAAAGGGAATCGACAAGGGGAATTGTTGGATTTGTTTCGTTCGTTGACGGATATTGATCCGACGAAAGACGAAAATTTGAAAGAAACGTGGAAATTTATCTTTGAGGTTTCGCTAAACTATGTTTCAAGATTGATGCGCGACACTTCGTTTAATATGACGCGATTCAGGTATGAATTGTACAACGCAGAGGGAGACGAAATGAAATCTCAATTATACGACGATGTTTTTGAAGCGTTTTTCGCCGATAAAGTTCAACCTTACAAAGACGCCGTCGCCGTCGCGGAAGCGGAACTTGCGGAGGTAAAATTCCAACGTCAAGAAGCGGAATTCCAACGTCAAGAAGCGGAAGTCCAACGTCAAGAGGCGGAAGAGAGAGCGAAGATTGTGGAAGATTTCTTCTATTCGGGTATGTACGATATGATTTATGAAACGCTTTGCAAACGTTGCAATCTTTCGAAAGTCCCCGACGAGATTGTGAATAAGCTCGAAAAAATTAAGTCGTATCCTTATTTAAGGAAGTTGTGGCGTATTGCCGACGCGCTGGAAAATAATTACGCCGAGTTTTTGACGGCGCTCGAGAAAAACGAAGAATAACCGAAGTTTGTTTTTAACTTTTACAGCGAATTTTGTTTGTTTGTTTAGAGCGCGACGTTAGGGGAGTAGACCAGAGAAACGCCAAAACGTCGCGTCGACTTTTGATAATTAGGAACTCCTATGAAACGAATTTTAACTTTAAGCGTCGTCGTTCTTGGCTTGACGTTCTGTTCTTTCGCGACGTCAAGCCGCGTTTCGGGCGCCGACGATTCTTTGTCGGTCGTTTTACCTTCCGTTGAAAATTTGTCAAATCCCGTAGGGGTTGATTCTACGACGCCCCGTTTGAGTTGGGTTGCTAAGGCGACCGATGCGGGCGCTTATAACAAGGCTCAGTCTGCCTACCAAATTCTTGTCGCTTCGAGCGCGGAAAAACTTGCCGACGACGAGGGCGACTTGTGGGATTCCGGGAAAGTCGAATCCGACGCGTCCCTTTACGTTCAGTACTCTGGCAAACCTCTCGCTAGTTTGCAACGTTGTTATTGGAAAGTCCGCGTTTGGGACGAGCAGGGCGCCGCGAGCGCGTGGTCCGAGACCGCGACGTGGATTCAAGGAGTCGTCGACTCCAAAGATTGGAAAGCCGAATGGATCGGTCAGCCCGAGGAAGTCAGACCCGACCTCGATTTGAGCGGCGCCAAGTGGATTGCCGCTACGGAGGAAAAAGAGACGGACGCCGGTTACGCGGTCGAATATTTCCGACGCGAATTTGAACTTGGACTTCCGCAAAGCGACTTTGACGCGCAAAATCTTTCCGGCGTTTTGTATTACGCCGCTTGTCAGAAGTTTGAAATTTACGTCAACGGCAAAAAAGCGGGACATTCGATCGGAATGGTCTTCAACCCGGATCAACTCCGTTCGATCGACGTTTCCGAATATCTTCAATCTGGTAAGAACGTCGTTTCCTTTATCGTTTCGAACGAGACGAAACGTCCGAACGATACGAAATTTGGCGACGGAACGCTTTATCCGACGGCGTTGATCGCCAAATTGTTCGTTCAGAAACTCGACAAATCGAACGCGCCGACCAATATTCCGACCCCTAATCGCTTTGGCGTTCCCGCCGAGGTTGTCGCGACTGTCGGAACCGACGCGACGTGGAAGGCGACGACCGAGCCTGGGCAAGGCTGGCACGATCTTGCCTACGACGCTTCGAACGTTCCGAGCGCAAAAATCTCTTTCGACGGTTTAGACGACGCGCCTTGGGGCAAATTACGCCGCCGTACCGAAACGATCTCGCCCGCGTTCCAAAAGACTTTTAACGTCGAAAAGAAAGTCGCGAACGCGACGCTTGCCGTTTGCGCGCCCGGTCTCTTCGAGGCGCGGCTTGACGGCGAAAAGGTCGGCGCGCAAGTTCTGACGCCTTCCTTTACGCGTTATGATCGTCGACTTCTTTACAACGTCTTCGATTTGACGGAACAATTCCAAAAATCCGACGCGAAATCGCGCGAATTGCAATTCTTCCTCGGACACAGCTGGTACGACGTTCGCTCGATCGTGACATGGAACTTCGACGCGGCGCCTTGGCGCGATTTTCCGCGTTTGCTCGCCGAACTTCAGCTTACTTACGAAGACGGAACCGTCGAAACGATCGGAACCGATTCCAGCTGGACTTATTCGACGAGTCCGATTCTGTTCGACTGTGTTCGTCAGGGCGAAATTGTCGACGGCGCTTGGAAGTGCGAGATTCTTGGAAACGCGGTCGTCGTACCCGCGCCCCTTGGAAATCCGAAAATGACGGCGCAAAAAGTCGCGCCGTCCAAAGTTGAGGAGCGTTACGTCGCGACAAGCGCCAAGGAAGTTAAGCCGGGCGTCTGGGTCGTCGATATGGGCAAAAACAGCGCCGGTTGGGCTAAGATTAAGATTCGCGGTCAGAAAAAAGGCGACGTTCTGCGCTTCAAGTATTCGGAACGCGTCGTCGAATCCGGCGAAATCGAGCGGCACGACATTGAAATGCACTTTATGGAAGGAACTCCCGCTTATAAAACCGGTATGAAAGGCGGATTCCAGACCGACTTCTATTTCTGCAACGGCGACGAAGTTGAAGTTTTCGAGCCTCGATTCACTTACAACGGTTATCAATATATTGAAATCGTCGGTTTGCGCCAAGCGCCCGATCCGAAAGATTACGTCGGTTGCGTGGTCAGTACCGACTTCCGCCAAATCGGTTCTTTCAACTGTTCGAATCAGTTGCTAAACGCGATTCAAGCGGCGACGCTCGCTTCTTATCGCAACAACTTTGTCGCCGGTTATCCGACCGACTGTCCGCATCGCGAAAAGCACGGCTGGACGGGCGACGGGCAACTCGCTTGCGAATTGGCGCAGTTTAACTGGGAAAACACCGCCGGTTACGAAAAATGGATCGACGATCTGTGCGACGAGCAACGTCCGAACGGCAATTTGCCCGGTATTGTTCCTTCCGGCGACTGGGGCTATCCTTGGGGCAACGGTCCCGCGTGGGATTCTTCGCTCGTAACGATTCCTTGGGACGTTTACCTTTATCGCGGCGATCGTAAAATCTTAGAAGATTCTTACGAAGCGATGAAGAAATACGTCGACTATATGACGTCGCGCGAACGAGACAACGGTCTGATCTATCACGGATTAGGCGACTGGGTGCCCGTGAAAACGGTTACGCCTACCGAAGTAACGTCGACTGGTTATTATTATCTCGATACGAAGATCGTCGCGCAAACGGCTAAATTGCTCGGTAAAAACGACGATTTCGAGAAGTATTCCAAACTTGCCGAAAAGATTTGCAAGTCTTATAACGACGCTCTTTATCAAAAGAACGGAGTCTATTCGATCAACAGTCAAACGTCGCAAAGTTGCGCGATTCATCAAGGATTTACGCAAGCGTTGGATCAAAACGCGCAAGCGGAAGTCTTCAAGCGACTTGTCGAAGACGTCGAGAAATCGAACGGATATTTTGACGTCGGCATTTTGGGCGCCAAGTATATTATGCGCACGTTGAGCGAAGGCGGACGCAACGACCTCGCGCTTCAAATGATTCTTCAAGAGGATCAACCTTCTTACGCCGATTGGATCAAACGCGGCGCGGGCACGCTTTGGGAAGACTGGGGCGAAGGCTCGTCGCGCAACCATATTATGTTCGGCGACGTCAGCGCTTGGTTCTATCAGTCCTTAGCGGGGATTAAACTTGCGGGCGCGCCCGAAACGGTCGTCGCGAGCGTCGAGCCTAACGAAGTCGCTTTTAAGCGTTCCGTAATCGCGCCGAAATGCCGCGCGAACGAAATTAGCGCGCCGGAACGCAAGCCGCTGACGTGGGCGCGCGGTTCCGTCGAAACGCCTTACGGGACTTTGGCGTCCTCGTGGGTTTGGAATAAAGACTTTACGAAGTTGACCTTGAACGTCGACGTGCCCGTCAATACGACCGCGACGATCGTCGTTCCTTGCGACGCTAATCAAACGTGCGTTTGCGACAAGGGCGCCGAGTTCGCAAAAGAAGTCGCGCAGACGGAAGACGGCGTCGTTTACGAAGTCGGTTCGGGCGCCTACTCCTTTAGCGCTACTGCGAAATAAACGTAAGACGCCCGTAGATTTTAAAACGTAGCCGTTTGCGAAACGACTCGCAACGCGTTGATTTCGTCAAACGCCAACTTAGAATTGCGTTTCGAAAGCGGTTGCGTTTTAATTGGTCTTTCAAGTGTTGTTAACAGAACGCCGCGTAAGAATTCGTCGACGTTTATGCGACGTCGATTTGTCGTCTTACGTCGGCGTCGCTACTATTTTTTACGTATTACACGCGGGGCGTCGTCCCTATGTTTATTCAAGTTCAAATTACTTATCCGAACGTCGAGGAAGCGCAAAAAGCCGCAAAAACGTTAGTGAGTCGGCGTTTAGTAGCCTGTGCGCAGATAATTCCGCAAATTGAAAGTCGATACGTTTGGCAGGGGAAAACAAACGTCGATTCCGAAGCGCTTCTCTTGTGTAAAACTCGGTCGAAGCTCTTTGAACGACTTGCCGAGGTCGTTGCGTCGGAACATTCTTACGAATGCCCGCAAATTGTCGGCGTTCCGCTTGAATTTATCGCTTCTTCTTATCGTGATTGGCTAGACGAGCAAATCGTCGAAAATTAAGCGCGTTTTCCCGTTCTTTCCTTGTTGAAAAGAAGTCGGCGTTTGTGATAATTATTCCTTTTGACAAGTTTGTTTTTATTCTTAATCTTCTTTGCAAGAAATAGGATCGAGTTTTATGAAATCGTCGCGTCGTTTTTCAAATGCGGTTTTATGGATTGCGGCGGCGTTTGTTTTGGGGCGCGTCGCGTTTGATTTATCCGCAGATAGAACCCTTCAATTTTGTCAAACGCGCGTCGTTGCGCAGGAACTCGACGATTTCGCTTTCGATTCCGACGAGACGACTCCCTATCTCGAATCGGAAAAAGGACTGCGCGTCGTCGCAAAAGTTCCGCACGGCGTCTTGTTCCGTTTGGACGGCGCGCGCGACGTTTTGGCTCTTGAGGGAACGCCGCGCGAGATGGGCGAGGCGCATGGAATTTTGCTCAAAGAAAAAATCGAGTCGATTCGCGCGCGCGTCAACGCGGCGGGCGCCGTCGCTTCGTTGAAAGAGGGCGTCGATTTTTTCGACAAGACCGACGAAGCGATCAAGAGAACGCGTCCTTTTACGCCTGACAGATTTTACGAGGAAATCGACGCGTTGGCGAATGCGGTAGGCTTGGATTTCAGGGAAGTTCGGCGTCTTAATAACTTTATGGAATTGTTTCATTGTAGCGGCGCGGCGATGAAAGGCGACGCGACGTTAGACGGGCGAGTTTTGCATATTCGCGTTCTCGACTATATGCGCGACGCCGGATTGCAAGAAGAAGCGGTTACGATTCTCTATCAGCCGAAAGACCGATTCGCTTGGATTAGCGTTACTTACGCCGGGTTCGTGGGAACCGTCACGGCGATGAACGAAAAAGGCTTGACGATCGGAGAAATGGGAGGCGGAGGCGAAGGCAAGTGGGACGGACTGCCGATGGCGTTTATGATGCGTCGCGTCGTCGAAGAATGTTCGACGGTCGACGAAGCGCTAACGTTGATGAAATCGATTCCGTTGACTTGCGATTATTATTACGTTCTGTCCGACGCGCAAGGGAACCTTGCCGCCGTCGAAGCGATCGCCGAGTCGGAAAATCCCGTCGTCGTCTTAAGACCCGGAGAATCGAATCCTAAATTGCCGGGCGCGTTAGAGGACGTCGTTTACGTTTCCGCAAAAGAACGCGCCGTCGCATTGTACCAACGTTTGCGCGACAATTACGGAAAGATCGACGTTGAAACGTTGCAAGAGATAATCAAACGTCCCGTCGCGATGAAATCGAATTTGCACGACGCGATTTTTGCCCCGGAAACGCTCGACGTCTGGAGCGCCGAAGCGGGTAAAACGACTCCGGCTTGCGACGAGCCTTACGTCCAGGTCAACTTGAACGAGTTGAAGGAACTTTTTCAAAAAGAAAAGGTTCGATAGGGGTAGAAGTTTCCTAGTCGACAAGAAATAATTCTTTTCTTTTGAATTTTTTTTGTTTTTTTGGGGCTAGTCGCTTGATTTTCTTCCTGAAGTCAATTATGCTATAACAGTTTTAGGCGCGCGGGACGTTTTGTGGGAAACGCGTTGCGCGCGTCGGTTTGGACTAGTTGGATATACTTTCGAACGTCGGCTTGGTCGGCGTTCTATTTTGAGGAGACTCCATAATGAATAGACGCGATTTCTTTGGAACCGCGACGGTTGCCGGTTTGGGTTTGGCTAGCGCTTCCGCTTTCAATTCGTCGGCTTTTGCTACGCAAACGACCGCCGAGACGGACAAACGCGCCGAGGCGAAGCTCCGTATTTCGAGCCAAATCGGCGTCGCGCCCGGCGGTTCGATGGAAGAAAAACTTGCCAATATGAAAAAATACGGCTGCGACGGCGTCGAATATCACGGCGATTGCGTCGGAAAAGGCAAGGAATATCGTCAAAAGGCGAACGACGCCGGGTTGGAAGTTTCCGCGATTTGCTGGGGATCCTGCAACGGCGATTTGTGTTCCGAAGACGAATCGAAGCGTCAACCCGGTATTGACGCGCTCAAACGCGCGCTTGAAACCGCCGGCGAAATGGGCGCTTCCGGCGTCATTTACGTGCCCGCCTTCAACGGTCAAACGAAATTGACCAATCAAGAAATCCGCAAGTGGTTGCTCGAATTTATGCCGCCCGTCGCCGAGTTTGCCGCGCAATGCGGAACGAACGTTATTTTTGAACCGCTTTGCCGTATGGAAGCCTACTTCCTTCGTCAAGTTGCCGACGGCGCCTCGCTTGCGCGCGATATTCGACCCGAAGGCGGTATTGGCGTTATGGGCGACTTCTATCATATGGACACGGAAGAAACGAGCCAAATGGGCGCGTTCATTTCCGCCGGTTCCTATTTGAAGCACGTCCATCTTGCGGGCGGCGTCGCGAATCCGCGTCGTACTTTCCCCGGCGAAAACTCAATGACCTTCGTCGACGGTTTCCGCGGCTTGAAGTATATCGGTTACAATAAGTTCTGCTCCTTCGAATGCGGTTGCGCGGGCAAGGATCGCGAGGAAGCGTTCAAGAAGTCGATCGAATTCTTGAAGGCGCAATGGGACGAAGCCTGATAAAAAAGGCGATCGTTCACGGTAAGCCGCCGCATATAACGCGGCGATCGATCATAATAAAAACGTAATCGTTCACGGAAAACGCGCACGGTAACCCGCCGCATTTAATGCGGCGGTTGGAATTACCCAAAAAACGACGACTTCAGAACAAAGAAGCCGCGCGTAGTTTACGCGTTTACAATCTGAATTCGCGCTTTTTCTTCGGTATTTTATTCTGAAAGCACAAATATTAGGGCGGGCGCCTTGTTCCAACCCAACCGCCGAATTAAATTCGGCGACTTACTGCGAACGATTACCAGAAATATAGTCGTTCGCAAAATCTCCGCGATTTGAAGAGAAAAACAAACGTTCTTAATGATCGGAAGTTGCGCTAAGTTCCAAATAACGATCAAAAAGAAACGCGAGCCGTTCTTCATCGGATTGAAATTTCTCTTTGCGGTACGCTCGTTCTACGGCGGCGTCTAGTTTTTGATGCGCCTTAAGCAAATCGTCGGGCATAGAAAACGTAGAATACAAGTCGTCTAGCGAAGAATCAGAGTAGACGCATCGAACGTCTAGGATACGTCGAGCAGCGTCTTCAATTTTTGTTCGTCGTTCCAAATGTTCGATCGGCCAAGGAAAATTATTGTAAACGATTTTTGCCGAATATCGATAATCGTTTTTTAAACGACCGCAAACGGCGTTTGTCCAAACCATACTCATACGACTCGATAAAACGCCAAAATGATAAAGACTCGCGTTTGGAACGATTTTCATAAGGTCGCTGCAAAAAACGTCGGGCGGTAAAAAACCAAAAGGGATATACTTTCGGTTTTCACTTGTCGTCTCTGGAATTGCTAAATATTCTCGTGACGGCATATTTTCAACGTGAAATCTTGTCGGTCTGTCGGCTAACTTTTGAGTCGGTTTACTCGGGCTTTGGAGTCGATACGCTCTTACTTCCTCCACCAATTTCCTGATTTCAGGAGAAGCCTTTATCTCTGCGGGACTTGCGTCGCCCAACCACAGAACCCAGCGAGATCGATTATGTAGAAACTCGAACGCTCCCATCCAACGATGGAAATATTTTTCCGCGTTAGGTTCTTTTTTAAGAAAATCGGCTTTTCTTTGATCGTCAAAAAGATAAGTTCCGCCGTCGATCGGTTTATTGCCTATTCCCATAATGGGGACGTCGCATAAAGGCGTCGAACGATTCTGAATAAAAATTGGACTTTGTTCAATTAAATATTCGTTGATCTTAGCAACCTTTTCCTTTGTCGCCTCCAAACGTTTGTTTGGGTAATGAAAAAGAAATTTTTCTTTTCGTTCCTTCGTAGAAAAACCAATAATAACGCAAAATACGGCGGCGCGTTTTGCAACTTCGTTTGACCAAGCGAAAGTTCTATGCGCAAAGTTGATCGTTACGCCGTATTTCGTCGTTAGATTCTTCCAAAGTAATCCCGCTTGAATTCCCTGACAAATCGAATTAGTGGAAACGAAGGCGCATTCTATCTCGGTTCCCTGAATAAACTCGCTCGCTTTTCGATACCAACACGCGACGTAATCCAAGTCGCCCGCGCCTTTGACGTCATAAAAGACGTCCAGTAACTCGTCCTTTTGTCGTTTCGATTGCATACGCGCGCCGACAAACGGCGGGTTCCCAACAACATAACTAATCTTATCTTTTGGGGCGACGCTTTCCCAATCGACGCGCAAAGCGTTCGCGCAAAGAATATTCGGAGACGTAACAAGTGGTATGCGCGCGAAGTATTTTCCCAAAATCAACGACGTTTGTTGATTCATTTGATGGTCGGTGAGCCAAAGTGCGACGCGCGCGATTTGCGAAGGCAATTCTTCGATTTCGATTCCGTAAAACTGATCGACGTCGACCCAAGATTGAAAATCGGTCGAAAGGAAAGCGGAGCGTTCGCCGGTTCGTTCCCCAAAAAGTTCCTTCAAAACCTCGTTTTCAAGGAGTCGCAACTCGCGATAAGCGACGACTAGGAAATTGCCGCACCCGCAAGCGGGATCGAAGACGCGAATTTCTTTGAGTTTGGCGTGAAATTCGTGAAGGCGCTTGTCGCGCGTCGATTTTGTCTTAAGAATTTTGATTTTTTTCAGTTCGTCGCGCAACTCGCCGAGAAAGAGCGGATCAAGCGCTTTGAGTATGTTCTTTTCCGAAGTATAATGCGCGCCCAAGTTGCGCCGTTCTTTTTGATCCATCGCGCATTGAAAGAGCGCCCCGAACAAGACGGGCGATATGCC
>JAZUGM010000366.1:0-7293 GCA_045641205.1 Thermoguttaceae bacterium | reverse complement strand
GTCGGATTGTCGCTCCACTTGAAGTCGAAATCGATCTTAGCGCCCGATTTTCCAAACAAGTCGCGTGGGACGACGACCGCTAGACGATTATTCTTCACGACGTAGCGAACTTTGGCAATTTCCTTCCATTCGCCTCCCTCGGACGATTCCGCGTTGGGTTCCCAACGACAAACCGTCGTTTGCGAGTCGTCGACGACGTTTTTATTGACGATAAAGTCGTAGCCGAACCAGCCCGTCGAATAATCTTGATCCGCGTTGACGAAAAGAAGCGCCCAGTTCGGATCGCTCGAAGGCGTCCAAGCGTTTGACGCTTCCGCGAAGAAATAGAGATTCTTGGCGTCGACGCCGACTTTGCAAGTCGTGAAATCGTTGCGCCCGGTTTGGTCGACGTAACGAAGACCGCCGTAGCCTTTGGCGTCGCGATGCGCCGTGTCGCCGATCGTGTCGCGATATTCGACTTCAAGCGCGTCCCAAGCGCCTAATACGCTCGCGGCGGAATCGTCGGCAAGCTCGATCAAGCCGACGTTTTGAGGAATCGGACGCGCTCCCTTGTAACGTCGAACGTTATTGACCGTCTGCATATAGTAATTGTCGGTATACCCGCCCTTCATCGGCTGGATGCAACGGTTAAATTCCGCGTTGTATTGGTCGACGAAGAAATAAGTCGCGTCCTTGCCGCGACGCATAAAGTTGAGCGCGGCAAGCGTTTCGGGCGTCTGATAGCGCCCCGCCGTCCATTCGTTCCAGTCGTTGAGATAGAGAAAGCGCGGATTGACCGCAAGAGCCTCGTCCCAACGGTCTTGATAATAAATTCCGTAGCCTTCGGGATTTTCGACGACTTTGTCGAGCCAAGGAACGTAAGTCGGAACGGGCAAGTCGTATTCGTTTAATTGGGGCTCGCCGGACTTGCGCGTCCACGATTTGCCGATTAAGGACGCCGGATGTTGCGCGGGCGTGACCGCCGCTTCTTCAACCGCGCCGTTGTGGCGAGAAACGAGTTCCTCCGGCTTCATCTTTTTAACGTTGGGATCGCCAAGATCGTACCCGAAAGACCAGCAGTCTTCGGTTCCAATATAACGTTTGCCGTTCCACTTGTAATAACCCCACCACATACTGCGCAACGTAAAGAACTCGCGAACTTCTTTCGTGTAGTCTTTGTAAAATTCTTCGCAGTATTCGGGATCGCCGTAATGCGGATTGTTGGGATCCGTTTTCGCTTCGGGATCGTAGTTCGGATTGCGACATTCTATCCCGCCGCGATTGGCGTCGACTTCGGGCGTGGGATTGTAAAGCAAGAGCGGCTTGCCTTCCCAATAGAACCACAAGTCTTGAAAACGCGGGTTCTTATAATACGCTTCGTACAATTTCTGAACGACGGTAATCGATTCTCCGTTGAAAGACCAGAAGCAGAATTTGGGAACTTGGTTTCCTTCCGCCTTCATTTTCTCCATCGTCGTAAAGAGAACTTCCCATTCGTCCCAATAGTGAACGGCGTTCGTAACGTCCAAAATAATAACGTCCACGCCCGCGTCGACGAGTTCCGACATATCCTTGCGAATCACGTATTCGTCTTGACTCAAAAAATAGCCCGTCTCAGGCTCGCCCCAGTGAAGCGACCAGATATTTTTCCAAGCGGGGTGCGACGCGTCCAAACGAGCCTCGGGCGCCTCTTCGAGAATCTTCGTAACGTCGCCGCCGTAAGGAGCGGGCTGATTCGCGTGGTTTTGCGTGTGCCACGTGATGTAAAAAATACCGACGACGCGATCTTGATCCGTCTTGACGTCGCCCACTTCCGCCGACGTCGGCGTGAATCGACCGAGCGCGTCGATTCCGACCCAAGTGTCCGAATACAAATCGCGAATTTCCGGCGCCGACTCTTGCGCAAAACAAGCGCCGCAAAGAGCCATCGAAAGCGCCGCCCCAAGAAAAGAACCTATTCTCAAAAAACTTGACATAACAATCCTTCAACAAAACGCGGTGAACGTTAAAACTGTCGACAGACCGACGCTCTTGTTATATCAGAAGAAAGGCGCCTCGTCAATCTTAGGGTAATCGTTCACGGAATATTTTGACCAAGGTTTGCGTTGGAGCTACGCCGAAAGACGCGCGCAATAAGCCGCTTATTTTTAAATAAGCGGACGGACCGCCGAAAACGCGTCCGTAATAAAAGCGAAATTATCCGCCAACCCCCTAAGCGTTCGTTTACAGAAAACCGTGTAAATCTGAAGAATTATAGTTTGAAGGGACTGGAAAAACATACGAACTTTCAAACGACGCGTCGACTGTAAAACTCTTAAAAAATTTGTTCGACGCGAGGTCAAGCGAAGCGCAGGTTCGTCCGCGACGTTTTTCCGTGAACGCTTACCAACGGCGAAAGACCAGTTTTTTGAAAATTGCCAAGAAAAAACTTGAATTTCAAACGTTATGCGGTTACAATCTAAACGAACGAAGACGCGCAAGCGAGGAAAACTGGCGCGTCGTTCTTTGAGGCATATAGAAAGGCAGTTTTATGCGTCGTTGGTTGTTTGTCCTTATATTGTTGTCGACGTCGGCTTTTTTTCCGACTCGAGGTCAATGTGCTTCGGAAACGATTTCGCTCGACGGAACGTGGAAGATATGCGCCGACGCGTCGAACGTCGGCAAGACGGAGTCTTGGTTCGACGGCTCGTTGACGTCGCGTGAGACGTTCGACGTTTCCGTGCCGGGCGTCTTGCAGGAGGTTTTCAAAGAATATCACGGCGTCGTCTGGTACGAACGCGAATTTGTTACGCCCGAGAATCCTAACGACGACGGACGCGCGGCGCTTCGCTTTTGGCAAGCGGAATATCGAGCCGACGTCTGGTTAAACGGCGTCTATTTAGGCTGGCACGAAGGGGGCGAGGAAGAATTTGAACTTGACGCGACCGACGCGCTTAACCCGGTCGGCGCTTCGAATCGCCTCACGGTTCGCGTTTTGAACGCCGCCGACGAGCCGATCGACGGAATTTCGACGGCAAACGTTCCAAGACGCAACAATACGAACGTCGCGACGCCCGGTTGCGGATACGCTTCCGGCGGTCTGGTCGATTCGGTCGAATTGCTTTTGACGCCCGCCGTTCGTATCGTCGACCTGCAACTTTTGCCGAACTGGCGGTCGGGCGAGATCGGCGTTCGCGCGACATTCGAGAATAAGACGAACGCGTCCGTTTCCGGCGCGTTGACGCTTTTCGCTTCCTCCGTCGACGGAGGCGAATTTACTCGTCCCGTTTCGTTTGACGCGAGGGTCGAGCCCGGCGTTTCTTGCGTCGACGGAAATTTGACGGTTCCTAATTTCAAATTGTGGAATTTGAACGATCCGAATCTTTATTCTGTCGTCGCGGATTTTTCTTCGAACGACGGCGCTTTGGACGATCGCCGCGCGTCGACTTGCGGTTTTCGCGATTTTCGATTCGAGCGCGGTTATTTTCGACTCAACGGCAAGCGAATCTATGTGAAATGCTCTCATTCGGGCAGCGATTCGCCGATAACGCACCGCGTCCCCTTCGATCCCGACCTGTATCGCAAGGACGTAATTTCTTGCAAGACGATGGGCTTCAATATGATCCGCTATATCGCGGGCATGCCTCGCCGCTTTCAACTCGACCTTTGCGATCGTATCGGTTTTCTCGTTTACGACGAATGTCTCGCCGGGTGGCAATTCGGCGCTTGTCCCGAGCGTATGGAACGCTACGACGCGCAAACGAGCGGTATGATTCGACGCGATCGCAATCATCCCAGCGTCGTAATTTGGGGGCTTTTGAACGAAACGACCGATCTGCAACTCGTACTGCACGCCGCGTCCTTTTTGAAGACGGTTCGCGAACTTGATCCCGACAGAATCGTCTTTTTGAACAGCGGCAGTTTCGACGCTTTTGCCAACGCTTCCGCGCGCGTTGCAAATTACGCGATTTGGCGACGCGAAAACGGACCGATTATGCCCGCCGCGATTAAAAACGAAACCGACGAATCCTTCTTTTTCGACGGGACGCAGTGGACGGCGCGAACGTTCTTTTTGCATCCCGGCGACGTTATGAACGAATACGTCGCGCTCAAATGGACGGCGCCGAAAGACGGTAATTACAAGATCGACGCGAAATTTTGGGACGTCGTGGTTCACGGCGTCGCGACGGTCGATATTCGCGCGTTTAAGGAAACGCAAGGCGCCGAGCCGCAAGAACTTTGGACGAGCTATTTGAATTTGAACGGCGTCGAAAAAGAGACGAACTTCACAAAAGACGCGTTGTTTTTCCACAAAGGCGATTCTTTCGACGTCGTAATCGGAATTGGCGACGACAGGGGAACGGGCGACACGACCGCCGTCGACTTGAAAATCACGGACGACGCCGGAAAAGTTTACGACGTCAATTCCGACTTCTCCTTTGAACGCAATCCGAACGGCGTTTGGTCGTTTGGATATTTGCCCGCCGGTTCCGCGCCCGATTTGAACGCCTTCAAAGCGCTGGAAATCGGACAAAAAACGTTGTCGTTCGAGCCTATCGGGCGTTTTGCGAATCCCGGCTCGTCCCAGTGGCAAAACGAACTTGCCGACACGCACCCGTACAAGTCCGTCCCGCATACCGCCGCCGTGATTCAAGAATTGAGAACGCACGAGAAAAACGGACAGCCCGTCTTTCTTTCCGAATACGGAATCGGAAGCGGCGTCGATCTGTTCCGTCTGACGCGTTATTTCGAGCAATACGGCGCGACGGACGCCGCCGACGCCCTGCATTATCGTTGGCGATACGATCAGTTTATGAACGATTGGAACCGTTGGAAATTGGAGGAGACGTTCGCGACGCCCGAGGTCTTCTTCCGTCAAGCGATCGCGCGTATGGCGGAACAACGACGTATCGGAATCAACGCGATTCGCGCAAATGCGAACGTCGTCGCGCATAGCGTGACCGGCACGCACGATCAAGGAATCTCCGGCGAAGGGCTGACGACGATTTTCCGCGAATTGAAGCCGGGAACCGTCGACGCGATGGCGGACGTCTTCGCGCCCTTGCGATTCTGTAATTTTGTCGAGCCCGTTCAAGTTTACGCCGGACAAAAGGTTAAAATCGAATCGGTTCTCGTGAACGAAGACGTCTTGAAGCCGGGCGATTATCCCGTTCGTTACGTCGTCGTCGACGCGAACAATAAGCGTTTGTTCGACGAAACGCGCGTTTTGACGATCCCCGAACCGAAGGAAGGCGAAGAAATTCCGATCGTTGCGCCCGCGTTTTCGGCGGAATTTGTCGTCGATTCTAAGGCGCGCGGAGAATGCAAATTTTACGCGGAATTCCAAAAGAACGGCGCGGCGTCCGGCGGCGTCGAGCGATTTTTTGTCTTCGACAAAGCGAGTATGCCCGACGTCGGCGAAGGCGCGATCTACGTTTGGGGCGACGACGCCGATTTGCTGGCGAAATTGGACGCTATGGGGATTAAAGCCAAGCCTTTCACGACGAGCGACGGTCAAGCGGTCGAACCGCAGTCCGGCGATCGTATTCTTGTCGGCAAAACGACGAATCGTAAGAACGCGGAAGAATTCTCGAAACTCTACGATCTCGTTCGTTCGGGCGTAAACGTCGTTTTTCTTTCTTGCGACGTTTTTGCGGAAGAGAACGACCCGACGCGCTATTTGCCGTTCGAAGGGAAGGGCGTAGTCGAGCGTCAGTACGGCTGGCTCTATCATAAGGACGACTGGGCGAAGCGCGTCGCCGCGTTTGACGGCTTGCAGTCGGGCGAGGTCGTCGACTACCTGTTTTACCGCGAGTTGATTCCGTCCGTTACGTTCAAAGATCAAAAGCCGGAGCCCGACGAAGCGCTCGCCGGAGCTTTCGACACGCAAATGGGCTACAAATCCGGACTGACGATGGCGCGTTGGAGATTGGGCAAGGGCGCGATCGTTATCTCGACTTGGACGATTCAAGAGGCGGCGCCAAGTCCGATCGCCGAACGTATGCTTCGTAATTTGCTGATTCAAGCGGCGCGTCAATAGACGACGTTCGTAGTTTTGTTCGTAGTTTTGATTTGAGCGATTTTGAGGGACGACGCGCAAAAACGACGCGGCGTCCTTCGGTTTCACCTGACTGGCGCGTTTTTCAAATGGAATAGTTGCGGCGCTTTAGCCTTTTTTCTTGCGTCTCTTTTGAATTTTTCTTCCTCTTTTTTCTAACGTTTCTTTTGATTCTGACGATAATACAACTACCGGGATTGACTCCTAGGCGCGATTTAAGATTTGTGCAAATTTTGAATCGTTTGTTTAGATTTTTGTTACGTTGGGGGTATTTACAAGCTGCGAGGTGAAAACGCCGCCTTTATACGATAGATAAAAGTTGTTCTTGAGGGACGTTATGGCGATGCGCGCCTATTGCGTCGATATGAAGCGGCGAAACGCTCTTCCCGCGTAGTCGACGGAAGGCGCTTGAGCGTCCGTTTGTTCGTATGCCAAACGAGGAACGTTCGTTTTTACGCGAACGTTTGTGGAAATACGCGCGAAGTTTCCGGCGTCGCGTCGGTTTCATAATGAACGCGACGCGGAGGCGTCGCGCGATAAGCGGACGGAGCCTTGATAGGCGTTGCGTGGAACGAATTGTTGCGCGTCGTTTTTTACGATAGACGCGTCTAGGGGAAGTTTGCGCGCGTCTCGTGGAGCGATTTTAACGAACGCTTTGAGTTAGAACGTAGATTTTCACGGGCGATCGCTTTTTTGCCGAATACGCGAGACGACGTTTTGTCGTTTTGTAAACGTTTGAGGAAAGCGATCGCGTTGGAACGCGTCGACTCCGTTGTATTGGCGTATTCGAATAAAGCGACCGTTCACGGAAGACCGCGCGTAAATCGACGGCGTAAGTCGTCGTGCGATAGACCGTCGGTTATACGTCGGAGGGCGGCGCTACGATAACGCGATCGTTTTAAAAAAGGTAATCGTTCGCGGTAAGGCGGTTAGGTTGGAATAATGGTAATCGTTCACGCAACATACCGATCAAGGTTTGCGTTCGAACCGACGGCGCTAGCCGTCGCGCGATAAGCCGCCCGTCAACGACGGGCGGATCGGCGCCGCCGAAACCCCGTCCGTTATCAAAGTGAAATTACCCGACAACCCCAAAAATTCCCGTTTACGGAGAACCGAGTTTATCGGAAGAATTAGCGTTTGAAGGTTCTGCGAAAAACATACGAACATTCAAACGACGCGTCGACTGTAAAAAACAAAAAATCCTTTGCGCGTCGCTACGCGGGGGTTGTTGCGCGTCGTTTTTCCGTGAACGCTTACAAACGACCGAAATAATCAGA